>CANQEB010000014.1 GCA_947594085.1 uncultured Lachnospiraceae bacterium
GGAAAGCCTGTAAATACAGGCTATACCGGCTTATGAGAACTTATAAAGAGATAGTCAAAAACTATATTTTGATTTAATAAGAAATATATGAATTTTTCAAGGTACTATAGACAGGCTTTTGACCCCAATATCATATAATTAAAGTAATAGGCTTATTCGCGTTCTCGTGCACATAAGTAAATCATTTTCCCCGAATCAGTATAATTCTTATATTGTGCATAATAATCATAGTTGCCCTGATAGACAAGAACGTCTTCCCCCGCTTCAAGTTTATCCACATTAGAAGATAATGCTGGATGTATGATGTTGTCGTATTCTTCCAAATATTTCATAAACACATCCTCTGGCTGGGAAGGATCGATGCTATGCATCATTTCGAGACCTTCTGCTTCCAAGTCATCCATTTCCAAAGCAGAGATAACAATAAGGGCATTGAGAATTACATTATAGCCTTCTTGCTCTTCGGCATCCAAATCCATGATTGAATTTGTTAACGATTCTATAGTTAAATCCGTCTTATTGATTGTTAAAAAACCACCTGAACAATTTGTGCCATATGTATCACCCCAATCGGATGTGTCATATATACTATAAATCTTTGTATCTAAACCACCCATATTCTGACTGTATTTTGAATTAAACTCCATAAGCCGTTTTGCATACAATTCGCAAAATTCCAACGCGGATACACGATCCGTTGGGACATTCTGTTCCGCGTATACAGTTGTTACCAGACAAGAGGTAATAACTGCAGCAGTCAATAATACAACTGATTTTCTTTTCATAATGCTGTCCTCCTTTTCGGTTAAATATGCATTATTGTATCATATGTAATTTGCGCTTGCAAAGCCAAATTTATCTTTGCATTATGCTACCAATTCATTGTCATGAAAGTACTCTGGGTGTTTGGTCTGGAACTTTTTTCATTTTATGAAGAAAATAAATGTATAAAAATGGCTATTCCGAAATATCTTCAAGAAACTGTGGGAAGCTTTCGCAGAGATCGTAAAATTCTCTGCCATTGTCGGTTTTTATGCAGACTTTTAGGCATTCCTTGAATATTTCACGCGTCATCTCGGTTCTTCCGTATATGGCGTCCAGTTGGTATGGCTCATACGCAAGTGTCGTGCGCACCATATTTCCCAATCGCTTGCATTCCTCGGCTGTGTATTCACGATCTGTACTCATTTTGGTTCCCCTTTCTATCGAAAACATGTCTTTTTCTTAATTATACTCAATATATTGATACTAGTCAATAGATGGAGTATGATACTGTTTTCCCAGGGTGAGGAAATGATCAGCTATCAACCGTTTTATGATACGTTATTCAAAAAGGGAATTACGGAATATCACCTGATCCATGTTGAGGGGATATCGGCACATACCTTGCATCGCATTAAACACGGGGAGTCGATCACAACGAAAACGCTGGATCGGCTGTGTTATATCCTTGACTGTGATGTAAGCGATATCATTTGTCATGACAAAAATGTACCGGAGGAATGAGACTCTGACGGTTTTCTCAATAATTAAGGGATATGCTGCCATTAAAAGCAGTGTATCCCTTTTCTATAATCTAAAGCTATTCCGCTGGTGTAAACATCTGCAAACAGAGTGTTTTCAAGAGTTCACGCGATTTCTCGTCCAGTCCGGTCTGTGCCAGATAATCCGCTACGATATTTGCCATATCTTCTGCAGTCACCGGGCGTTCCTGCCGGATCATCTCAGCCTGTCCATGCATCGCACTCATCATTTCCGTGAGCCTGGAAGTATCTATATCCGCAGAACCACTGGCGTAAGCTTCACGCATATCTTTTAGGACACTCATCATAATGTCGCGCAGTTTGACCAGAGATGCCTCTGAGGAGGTAACTTTCTCGGCGCTCATACGGTTCATGTCGTGCTTCGCCTCTCTGCGCGCTTCCGACGTTTCTCTGGCATAGTCCCTCAGCACATCAATCCCATAGTCTATCACGGCGTTCCTTGTCTGAAATGCCGGAGCATCGGTATCCTCAAAGTAAGCCTTTGCATAATCAAGAAAGCGCGGAAAATTCCTGCTTTCTATCATCAGGTTCAGGACTCTGCTGTCCACCCTGCCAGACAGTATCTGGTATAATGCCTGATTGCTGAGTCCCAACTGGCTCAGTTCCATGTTCTTCCGCATCCTCACATCGGTCAGTCCAAGCAGATAGTCCGCAGAAACGTTGAAAAATACTGCCAGTTTCGCCAGAACATCGTGTCCGACGGTTACCGTCTTTCCACTTTCAATCCGGCTGATCACTGATGCAGGAATGCCTGTCCGCTCGCTAAGTTCCGTCTGTGTCAGGTGCATGCTTGTCCGCAGATCGCCAATGCGGTCATTGATTGTTCCGCTTAATTCACTCATATGTACTGTCCCTTCCTGTCTTTCTAAATCACATTATATAAATTCTTATGCAAATTTGCAAAAAAATATGAAAAAATGTCTGCTTTCTTGCAGATATGTTGATTTTCGGGCTTTTTGGAAAACCAGTGCTATGCTCTCCTTACAGCGAAACGCTGACACATGCGCATGTGTGTTGCCCGTTGTTTAGCATCGGAAAGGAGGCACATGGTTTGGATAAGGAAATGCTTATTGAAAAGTTAATCAAAAACTATCCGTTTGATTATACGGCATTGCTTGAGGCAGCAGAAAATCAGTCGGAAAGTATTATCTGATGTCCATTTTTAAGGAAGTAAAGGAGCAGTTAAAGTTGCGGGACGTCGCGGCGTACTACGGACTGCGTGTCAACAGAGCCGGCTTCGCCAGCTGCCCGTTCCATAAGGAGCGGACGCCAAGCATGAAGCTGTATGACGATCATTTCTACTGCTTTGGCTGCCAGAGCAGCGGGGACGTCATCTCGTTGGTCGAAAAACTCTTTGGACTGCAGCCGCTTGATGCAGCAAAGAAGCTCCAGCATGATTTCGGGCTTGCGGAGGTGCCCTATGATTACGAAAAAGAGTCGCAGGCACACCGTGAACGTCAGAAATCAATTCGGAAGGAATTGGAGTTCAAAAGATGGAAAGCTGCCACTTATCTGCTCCTCGCAGATTACTGCCACTTGCTTCGCAAATGGAAAGAGGAATATGCACCAAAGAATCATGAGGAGCCCTTTCACCCGCTGTTCGTAGAAAGTATGCAGGAATTGGATAAGATCGAACATTATTGTGATCTGTTCCTGTATGGCACGGACACGGATATAAAGGAGTTCCGGGAATACGAAGAAAGGCAGGTAAAAAGAATTGCAGACAGAATACATGGGTACAATCGGGCAGGGCTGGGAAGAACCGGTCACACTCTCGGAGACGAAAGATGATCTTCCGCTGTTCCCGGTTCACTGTTTCCCGGCTGCAGTCCGGGAATATATAACAGCATTGTCCGAAAATACACAGACGAGCATTGATATGGCTGCGGTTGTCGCATTGGGGACATTGGCGGTTGCCGCGCAGCGGCGGTACAGGATTGAGGGAAACAGCGGCTATTATGAACCGCTCAACCTGTATGTGCTGCTGGTCGCAGAACCGGGGGAACGAAAATCTTCCATCATGCAGAATTTCGTTCGGTTCCTCAATGATTACGAGGAAAAACACCATATCCGCCTCTATGCGGATGATTGTTCCTCAGAGGCGCTCACAACATTGCTGGCGGAGAACGACGGCCTTATGGCTGTCATCTCTGCCGAAGGCAGCATTTTTGACATTATTGCAGGAAGGTATACCGGACAGAAAGTCAACCTTGATGTATGGCTCAAAGGGCACTGCGGGGATGAGATCAGGGTCGACCGGAAGAACCGCGACGCAGAGTATGTTCATAATCCCCGGCTGACAACGCTGCTCGCTGTCCAACCGAGTGTTCTGGAGGATGTCATGGAAAACCGGGTTATGAACGGCAGGGGACTTGTCGCACGCTTCCTTGTGGCGATTCCGGCTTCAAGAATCGGAAAACGGATTTTCTTATCGCAGGCTGTCCCGGAAAGCGCCGTAAACGGCTTCAGGCTTGTTCTGGAAAGCATCTTCCTAGATGGGAAAGATGAAGAAATTCGGACAATCCGCCTGTCAGGAGAGGCACAAACTGCCATCGAGAGTTATTTTATGGAAAACGAAAAACTGCTTGCTGACAGGTCAAATGTAATGAAGGAGTGGCTGGCAAAGAATGTTGGGGCTGTCCTGCGTATTGCCGGCATCCTGCATCTTGCAGGTGGGAAAGACGACAGGGAACTTCTGTCCGGTGAAACAATGCGCGGTGCGGCAGAGATCGGCAAATATTTTTACGCACACGCAAAATACGCTTACGAGGTCATGGACAATGGCAATACGCTGAAAATGGCTGAACTCGTCCTGTCAAAACTGAAGCAGACCGGCAAGTCGCAGACAACGCGCAGGGAGCTGTTCCGTGCCTGCCGGGGGAGCTATTTCAAGCAGGTGGCGGACATAAAGCCAATCCTAGATATGCTTGAGGAATATGGCTATATACGGCAGGAAACGGTTGCACGGGCAGGAACAAACAGAGCGAGTGAGGTGATCTTCATCAGTCCATATCTATATGGACGAAAAGGACAATAGGGACAAAAGAAGTACAGGGTTTGTCCGTAAAGTCCCTATTGTCCAATGGTTTTAAAGGGATGCAAGGGAACGTTGCCCCACTACTTTACGGATGTAAAGTATAGTGGGTTACACTTCACACAAGGGGAAGCGCTTAGTTTGCCGTATCCGGCATTTCGCTGACCGCTTGTGTGGAGTGGATGGGAGGAGATGCTTATGGAAAAAATGGTATGCCATGTGGAGAAATACAAAAAAGGGAACGTAGTCTCCCGTGAGCTGCACAATGAACGGAAGAACAAAAATTACAGCAATGAGGAGATTGACCTTTCGCGGACGCATCTTAACTTTGCCCTGATTCAGAGGGATACCCGGAGTTATTACCGCTCGGTGATGGATCTGGTCGATAAACGTAACAATCCGACCGGAAAGGCAATGCGCAAGGACGCGGTTGTTCTCTGCGAAACTGTCATATCATCGAGCAATGGTTTCTTTAAGGGGCTTTCTATAGAGGAACAGAGACGCTTCTTCGAGGATGCGGCAAAATATCTGCAGGATTTCTTTGGGAAGGAAAACTGCATATACGCAACAGTCCATTTTGATGAACATACACCGCACATGCACTTTGGGTTTGTGCCTTTGACAAAGGACAAACGGCTCTGCGCCAAAGAGGTCACTGCCCGTTCTGAACTGTTGCGCCTGCAGGACGAACTGCCCAGGTTCCTGCAGGATAGGGGGTTCCAGATCGAACGCGGTGAGTCCGGCTCCACGGCTGTCCATAAAAGCGTCCGACAGTACAAGGCAGATATGGAGAAGGAAAAGGCAACGCTTGAAGCCTCGATCCAGAAAGATAAAAAGGAGCTTTCACGGATCGCTTCCCAAAAGACTGAAATAAAATCCGTTGAGCAGATTCCGACAGGCAAGACAATGTTCAGCGGCAAAGTCACGGTTGACAGTGAAGATTACAGGAAAGTTGCCTCTCTCGCGAAGAAGCAGCTTGCCGCAGAGAACAGGGAAAAGAAGCTCTCCAGGGAGCTGTCCTCCGTCCAGAAAGAAAATGCAGTCTTGAAAACGGAAAACGAGGAAATGAGGGCGCAGCTCAGCAAACGGCAGTCCATCACAAAACGTCTTTCTGCGGCTTCTATGGAGACGGAACTGCGTGAGCTACGTGCGTTCAGATGGCTGGCTGAAAAATTTCTTTCGGAGCATGGTTTATTGGATTATTTCAGGAAAGCATTCATACATTCTAAAGAACGTGGGTTATGAGAGGTGCGCTTTGGCAAAACCGGAATCAGAGTATTATGACAGTAGGGAGGAAAATGTTATGGACTTACATTTTACAGAGATGCAGCGGATGGATATAAAGAAAGCGCTTAAAAGGGGAATATATAAAGAACTGCATGACAGAAATTATTTGTCAGATGCGCAACTAGATGAACTAATTAGCAAAAATATGTGAAAAATCACTTGCGCATCATAGCTTGTCAGATTATACTGTAAGTGGTGATGTGTCCTGATAAGGAGGAGGACACTATGAATACTAATAAACTAAGGGTTGCTGCGTATTGCAGAGTTTCTACAGACAAGGATGACCAGACAAATTCCCTGCTCAGCCAGCGCCGTTATTTCGCGGATTATATCAGCCACCATGAAGGCTGGGCGCTGAGCGACGTATACTATGATGAGGGCATCAGTGGGACGCAGACGAAAAAGCGCGCCGGCTTCAATGCGATGATCGACGAAGCCATGCACGGCGGCATAGACCTGATCCTGACCAAAGAGGTATGCCGTTTCGCGAGGAACACGGTCGACACGCTCTCATACACCCGAAAGCTGAAAGACAGGGGAATCGGCGTTGTATTTACCATTGACAACATAGATACCCGCGACGCGGATGGTGAGCTGCGTCTGACTATTATGGCAAGCATCGCGCAGGAAGAAAGCCGTAAGACCTCTGAACGTGTAAAATGGGGTCAGAAACGCCGCATGGAGCAGGGCGTTGTTTTCGGACGTGACATGCTTGGATATACCGTCCGAAACGGTATATTATCCGTCAATGAAGAAGAAGTACCGCTTATCCGCGCAATCTTCCACAAATACACAAACGAAGGTAAGGGCACCCATGTGATCGCAAGGGAACTGCTTGAGGAAGGGATGCGCCCTATGAGGGTGAAACGTTGGTCAAACACGGTCATTCTGCGTATTCTGCGGAACGAAAAGTATGTCGGCGACCTGTGCCAGAAAAAGACGTATACGCCGAACTATCTGACACACGCAAAGAAATACAATCGAGGTAACGAGGAAATGGTTTATCTGAAAAACCACCATGAACCGATCATTGACAGGGAATTGTGGGACCGGACGCAGGCTGAGCTTCTCAGGCGCTCCCCTTCAGAGGAAATGAAATCCAAGCACAGTAACCGTTACTGGTGCAGCGGGAAGCTCTACTGCGGATTGTGCGGCTGCCGTTATATCAGCAGAACAAAAAAGCTGAAAAACGGGACTACCTACAAGGCTTGGCGCTGTTTTGCCGGAGCCAGAAACGGAGCGGCAAAGATCTCCCCGGACGGGGAACAGGTCGGCTGCGATAACGGCTCCGTCAACGAGAAAGCCCTGCTTACCTGCATGCATTATTGCATCTGCCAGCTTCAGACAAACCAGAAGGAACTGAAACGGGAAATCATGCAGGAAATCAACGAGATCAAAGGCATACATGGGAAAAAGCCGGACACGAAGCGTATAAAGGAAAAAATAGAAGCGCTTGCTGCCAAGAAAAGGAAAGCGATCGACCTGATGCTGGATGGACTGATTACCAAAGCAGACCTGCAGGAACAGACAGCATGGTATGACGAACAGCTCGCAGAGCTTAACGAGGCGCTGGATGCTACCGGAAAACAGGATAAACTGAATGCGGCTCAGATTCATGAATACGAGCGCTATCTGAGCGCGCTGGACGAAATCATGACCTTTGATGAAAGTAACGTAAGCCTGTACCGGGAAATCCTTGACAGAATGATCATTTTCCATGACAAGACTGTTGAAGTATGGCTGAAGTGTGTTCCTTTTGGCATGAAGCTAAGCATCGCTTCTCATGGGAAAAACGACGATTACCACACAGATGTTCTCTCTATGGAGATCATTGAGAAAGCCTAAAGCTCCGGAGGGGTTTCCCTTCCGGAGTACACTTAAAACCTGTGATGCGCAATTTCGGCACCGATACACCGATGTCGGTAAGCAATCCGCCCACCGTCTTCACCGGCATTGTGTAGCGCTGTGCCAGATAGCGCATCGACGCGGAAAGCTCGCCGTCCGGCCCTCCGTACTGGCTGATGATTAGCTGCGCCGTCTTCGGACAGGTTTTCGTGATTTTCACCGGGTACTGCAGTCTCTTTTCATAAATCCACATTTACACACACGCTCCTTCCCACGGCATCGGTCCTTTCTGCCAGCAGTAGCACTCCGATGTCGGATTTTTTTCATAGAGCTCGGTGATACAGTCCACGGTCAGCGGGTAGAACTGCTGCGCGTACGCCAACAGCAGCGTCTTTCGCTCTGCTAGCATCTTCTTAAAAAGTGTCAATCCCTGCCTGTCGTCGGGATGGGTGTCCAGATACAGCCGCACATCGTCCAGGGCGAAGCTCGTCTCCTGGATCTTCGCCATCATCCGCTCCCGCTCCTGCTGGGCCGGAGACGCCGCGCTGTCGCACGAACAGCCTTCCGTTCCATCGCTCGGCGCAGCAAAAAACGGCTTATTTAGATCCTGAAATACCGTACCGACACGCAGCGCTTTCTCCGCTTCATAAAGCGCACCCCAATCCTGCATCGGCACAGACGCAATTGCAAGATTTTCCTGCATAATAAAAACTCCCTTCGTAAAGAATTTGTGTTACACACTTAGTTTGTGTAAAAAACAGATTCTTCTCGCAGGGAGTTTTTGTTATACTTTTTTCACGATTATGCCCCGCACCCTCCGCAGCCAGGACATCTGTCCGGGTATGCCGGGTCATTCGAGGTGGAATTCGTGCCGGCATACATGCGCGGGCACGCCGCCGTTTCCGGACGCATCCGGTCATCCGCAATCAGGTCTGCGAGCGGTTGCAACAGGCAAACAGCCTGTGCCGAGATTCCTTCACCGCTTCCCGTAAAGCCAAGCCCTTCCTCCGTCGTCGCCTTGACGTTGACGCGGTCAATCTCCAGCCCAAGCGCATCGGCGATGTTCGAACGCATCTGTTCCATGTAAGGCAACAGCTTCGGCCGCTGCGCGATCACAGTCGCGTCGATATTCTCGATCACAAAGCACTCTTCCTCCAAAAGTGCCGCTACATGCTTCAGCAGGACCACGCTGGAGATTCCCCGGTATTTCTCGTCCGTGTCCGGAAAATGCTTCCCAATATCCCCAAGCGCCGCCGCCCCCAGGAGCGCATCCATGACCGCATGGATCAATACGTCCGCGTCCGAATGCCCGAGCAGTCCCTTCTCATACGGAATCTCGACGCCTCCAAGTATCAGCTTCCGCCCTTCTGTCAAGCGGTGCACATCATATCCCATTCCTACACGCATAATCGTCCTCCTCAATCACACAGAGACAACTTTTCAAAACAGTCTAACACATCCGGGGGGAAATTGCCAGCGAAAACAAGGCCGCAGATGCAAAACAGAGACACGAATGCCAAACGAGGAGACAGCCAACCAGAGTAATGCACCCCTCTACCGCAAGAGAACCGCCGCGAATTCACGCGGCGGCTCGTCTCTTAAGAAATTTATTTTTGCTTTTTCATTGCGCCATTCTTGCCAAAGTAATACCTTTTCTTGCCAATTGTCTGCCAACCGGTCCGCATCACGCCGTTCTTGCCAAAGTAGTACTTTTTCTTGCCAATCTTCTTCAGACCAGTCTTCATCACGCCATTCTTATCAAAGTAGTATTTTTTCTTGCCAATCGTCTGCCAACCGGTCTTTGTCTTGCCGCTCTTGCCAACGTAATACTTTTTGCCCTTGACCGTCTTCCATCCGGCTTTCACGATCTTACGCGTCTGCGCCTTAGGCTCCTCGGTTTGAACCGCTGCACTTTCTGCAACAGCTGTAGCGACATCGGTCTGTGGCGTCGCCTTAGCGACACTCACCTTGCTGCTCGCAATCATGGATGCCGGTGCATACGCGGTAACCGGCGCGGTCTCTACTGTATCGTTGTCGGCACTGTCATCCGTCTGCCCGTCGAATTGAGCCGCCTGAACCGTATTCTGCGCTGCCCCGGCCTGACTTGTCTCCGTCTCGGTCTCCGCCTGGCTGGTCTCCGGTTCTGTCTCGGGCTGGCTTGCAACAATGCTTTCCAGAATCTCCTTCTCCGTCTTTTTACAGCGCTTGCAGCTGTGCTCCTGGACGCGCTCCATCATTCCGGTCTCTTTGTTCCAAGATGTGGTCACCTTCCAGTCGTCCCAGTCGTGTCCCACTTCTTTTTTCAGCTTAACTTCGGTAGTCCCGCAGCCGTAGACACATTTGAACGTATACGAAACCTTCTCACAATCAATACGCATACTGCTCTCATATGCAAACGCGTGCTCATTTTCCGCAGCTACCGTATATTTCTTCGTCTCACCGCAGACCTCGCATGTCTCATAAACCGTATCCTGCTTGCAGGTGTCGTGATCCCTTCTGGTCTCCTTCCACTGATGCAGCTCCGGATGACTTGCCGGAACCAGACTTACCTCTTTCGCCGTACAGCCCTCTCTCTGGCAGGTCTTTGTAACCATATCCTTATTGCAGGAAACTGGTACCGCCACCGCTTCGCCCCAGTCATGTCCGAGCGCAGGAACCTTGGCCGTTATTATTTCCCCGGGAGCTCCACAGCGCAGGCAGCTGTACGTGTACTCCTTCTCCCCTTCCTCCGTACAGGTGGGCTCTTTTGTATATTTGACTGAATAATGATCCCCACTGGCCTCATTAAAGCTGTAAACGTGACCCAGCGGAGCGATTCTTTCTTTCCTCTCTTCGCCACAACCGGTACAGGTATACGTAACTGTCGCATCGTTCTCGCAATCCGGTATTCCTACTTGCTCTCCCGCATTCCAGATGTGGGCAAAATTAAGCGTAACATCAGCAGGGGAAGAGACTGTCTTTTCTTCTGTATTCTTTGCCGTAGCGCTGACGGTGATCACATGCCCCTTTCCGTCCCCGTTCGTCACCGTCAGTGTGCAGCCCTCCGCTTTCGCCTTGACTCCTCCGATTTCCTTCTCATCTTCGCCCGCTTTAACTTCGCCGGTCTCGGCATTGTTCGTCGATTTGAACACATCTGCGAGCGAATCTGCCTGCGCTCTCACTGTCAGGCTCCATGTGAGATCCTGCGCCTCGGCGCCGACAGGTGTGCAGAACAGATTGAGCCTGAAAATCTCGCCCTCTTTGGCGTCCTTGCTGCTGCTCAAGGTCCCACTGACAAACGTCGTACCTTCTCCGGCCACGATGCGGATATTCTCCAGATCCGGCGTGGGATTCTCCCGGTTAAAGTTCTTGCTGGATTCTTCTCCCTTCTGCCACTGAGCATAGAAGGACATACCGTTCGTGATTGGAGTATTTTCCCAGATCATATGGTTGCCCTCAGGGTCTGTCGACCAGCCCTGGAAAGTATATCCGTTAAACGTATTATTCTCCCAGAACTCCTTTAAGAGCTCCCACTTACCTTCATCGTCTCCTGCCTTTAGCTTTGCGTCAAGAGCCGTATCAAGCCCTTCTGCGTAGTTCAAATTGTAGACAACAGCCCGGTCCGGGGTGAAGTAAACACCACCCTCCTGATATTTGTCGGTGCAGGTCAGGCATTTCCCGAACTGGCCGTCGATACCGTTCCAGTCCAGATAAAACTCGACGCGCCTGTCATCGTCCTTTATCTTCTCTGCGTCGTTGAACACGGCGTAAAGGACATGGACGCCATCGGGTATCTTCTCACCCGGCTTAACCTCCGTGCCGTTTATCTTCACAGTGTGCCAGACGGAATAAGCTCCATCGTCCGATTTCCGGAGCTCCTCAGTCGGAGCCTCCGTGTACCACCCGGCAAACGTTCCGTTAGCGCGATGAACCTGAATATCTTTCACATTGTCCGGCAGCTTCGTGTAATTCTCCAGCTGTACCTTCACCGACGGCGTCTCACTGATGTCCACCGTGTTATATGTGTCGCTGAAATTGCCGTTCACAACATGAAGCCAGACAATACCGCTGTTCCATTCATCCAGTGTCGCCGACGTCGTCCCAATCGTCGCCACATTCGCGTCGCTGGAAGTCATCTCAGAAATATCGACGACATCGATCGCCGAATTATCCTCCGAAATCTCGGCGACCGGCGCAGCATTCTGCTCCGAGACAACCTCCGCCGGGATGATCTCATCTACAGGCAAAATGATATCCCCCATGCCTGTATCATCGGCGGCTTCCGATACCGGCCCTGTTGTATCCTCCGAGACAAGCTCACTCGCCTGCAATGGCGTCGCCATGGCGAGAGCCAGTGCCATCGTCATCGCCAGTTCTCTCATCCATCTCTTCTTCATGCTTAACACTCCTCTCTTCTCCCTTAGCTTTCCTCAGGATGCCATTCACTTTCAGGTAACCAAAATCACCTGTTTTGATACAGGTGGATACTTTCTTGTCACTTTTTTCTTGTCACTTTTAGCATACACACAAAAAAAAGATATGTCAAGAAAATCCATTGGAAGATTTTTGGTATTTCGTGGTAATATACAGATATGATGAAACTGTGTCATCGGTTCAGGATAATTTACACAAAACAGCTGCAAAATGCTCTTTGCCCGATCCCTCTCCGACGGAGAAAAACGCCAAAAAGGACCAGCCACAAAGGCCAGTCCTTTCTGTAAATTTAAAGTTCTTTTGAAGATTTGATCAGGATACTTCCTGTCTACTCAGCGTGTGCCGCTGTATCCTCAGATTCTACCAGAGGCTCCTCATGATGCGTTATTTCATGAGGCTCATGGCCAGGATCGCTAACCATCTTCGTACCGAACAAATCGATTTCCGTCTCGCCGTGAATCACCTTCGGAGTTTCTGCCGCATCCGCCGCAATCTCCTCCATGTTCGGAGCCGCCGCCGTCAGATCAGTCTCTTTCTCCGTGGCAGATTCGCTTGCCGCATTCGTTTCGGTCTGTGTGTCTTTCTGGAGGTTCATTTCTGTCCAGCCTTCGACTTTACTGCCTTCGACCGCCAGGAAAACACGATGATCGAGCATGCAGAACGGGGTATTACTACCTACATACTGGTGTTTCTCTGTCTGAATACCGCTATTTACTCCCGTCACCGGAACCCAGGTATAGCCTGGAATCAGCATATCTTTTGCACGATACGAGAAAAGACCTTCCGCTCTTCTGCGTATGTCAACACATACATAATCCGTGCCGTTTATCTTAACATCAAAGACATCGATATTTGCTGAATCCCCAGGCACTTTCCAATTCATGTGCTCCATATCCGTCTTTTCCACAAGGAAGGAAGCGCTCAGTATATAAAAGCTCATATCATCATAGTTGCCTGATTGATCGTTCCTGGCCCTCTGCACATAAGAACATGGGGAATCCTTCTCCCATTCATGTCCCTGCAGTACCGTATCAATCTTTGTTGTCAAGCAATCCTCGCACTTCTTAAAGACGTCGTTCCAGGTTTCACTCTCGCAACCACACTTTTTAGGCTCATTTGAATAAAGGCTCATGAAGTTGCACACTGCGATATCCGGTACCCACGTATGCTGTCCGTCCGCCGCATAAATCTCCGGCTCCACGTTGTCCTTGTACGCTCCGCATACAGAGCACTGTGTGTACTCGGAATGTCCGTCCTCCACGCAGCTTGCCTCTTTCGCCGGATGCTCCACCCACTGGTGCTCACCGACTGCAGAGAGAACCGTCACTTTCGTGCTTCCGCAGACACTACAGGTTTCTTCCTCCGTGCCATTGGTCTTGCAGGTCGCCTCAGTGATCCTCGTCTCAAACTTATGTCCGAGCGGGGCAGTCTCCTTGCCGTCCAGCGTACCGCAAAGCTTACACTTGCGTCCCTCGAACCCAGACTGTGTGCAGGTAGCCGCAACCGTATAATCCTCCCACTGATGGCCTTCCGCCTTTGTGGTTTCCTGTACGTCTATCCTCGCGTTACAGCCGTCACGCACACACTTCCTATAGCTGATTCCAGGGGTCACACACGTGCCTTCCTCGTAAGTTCTCTCATCAGAGTACTTGTGTCCAAGCGGCTTCACGTAGCTGAAGCGCTCTTCTTTGCAGTACGGGCAATACCTTCTGTTCGTCTTGCCGGACTGTGTGCAGGTTGCCGGAATATCCTCCAACGGCACATAGACGTCCGTCCGGTGTACAGAATATTTGCTCTTCTCCGCGTAATCGCAGGAGGTACATCTGCGCACGGTTCTGCCATATTCCTTATTACCCGGAATCGGCTCAATCGTCTCTTCTCCGAGCGTATGACCTTTCGCCGCAACCGTACGGGTTTCTTTCGCACCGCATGTCGCGCAAGTCTTTTCCTCGGTTCCAGGCTCCGTACATGTCGCAGCTTCCGTAACAATCCAGTTGCCGTAGCTATGACCCAGTGCCGCAATCTCTATCGGCTCTGTCTTGTAGCCACAGACTGTACAGTACTCATAAGAGCTACGTCCCGGTTCGGTACAGGTCGGTGCCACTGACTCCACAACCTTAAGATCAAGATGCTTTTCTCCGCAGGTTGCAGGCTTTGTCTCAGCAGGCTCTTCGAACGACGGTCCTTCCAGAATACCCGGCACTGTCTGCGGTGCCTCTGTCTTCGGGGTTGTCGTTGTCTCCGGGGTTGTTGCTGTCTCTGGGGTTGTCGCTGTCTCCGACTCTTCCGGCTTTACTGTCGGCTTCGGAGCTGCCTTCTTCTCGACCCTCTTCTTTGGTGTCGGTGTCGTCTCTGCCTCTGCCTTCTCTTCCGGTGTCGGCGCAGGTGTTAGCGTCGTCTCTGTCTCTGCCTTCTCTTCCGGTGTCGGCGCAGGTGCAGGCGTCGTCCCTGCCTCTGCCTTCTCTTCCGGTGTCGGTGCAGGTGCAGGCGTCGTCTCTGCCTCTGCCTTCTCTTCCAATGTCGGTGCAGGTGCAGGCGTCGTCTCTGCCTCTGCCTTCTCTTCCGGTGTCGGTGCAGGTGCAGGCGTCGTCTCCGCCTCTACCTTCTCTTCCGGTGTCGGCGTAGGTGCAGGCGTCGTCTCTGCCTCTGCCTTCTCTTCCGGTGTCGGTGCAGGTGCAGGCGTCGTCTCTGCCTCTGCCTTCTTTTCCAGTGTCGGCGTCGGTGCTTCCGTCTCCGCGCTCTTCTGCGTCTCAGTTTCCTGAGCCTTCGATGCCTCCGTCTCCGCGCTCTTCTGCGTCTCAGTTTCCTGAGCCTTCGGTGCTTCCGTCTCCGGTGCCTTCACTGTCTCCGAAGCCTGCTGCGCCTCTGTTTCCGGTTCCTGAACAGAAACATTTAAAATTTTCTCATAAGATGCTTCTTTTCCGCTCGGAACCGTGACAACTGCTTTCTTTGAGATCCCTTTCAGCGCGTTCTTGCCGACCTTTCCCAGCTTCTTACTCTTGATGTCAAGAGTGGTCAGCTGCTTGCAGCCCTTGAACGCATTCTTGCCGATCTCCTTGATGACGGTGTTCGTCGTCACCGTCTCCAGCTTTTTGCAGTTCTTGAACGCATTCGCACCGATCACGGTCACGGTCAACGTATACTTGCCCTTCTTTACTGTCTTCGGCACAGTCACGGAAGTCACATTCGACTTTGCGCCGATCAGCGAAGCGGTACCTTTTTTCCCCTTCAGGGAAGTTACCTTGTACTGAAGCTTCCCGCTCCAGAATTTCGTTCCTTTTTTAACGGTCTCTGTTTCGGCTTTCGCCTCAGCCGGGATCGTCGTGGAAACCGCCCCCACATTGACGACCATCATAAGTGCCATCATCATCAGTAAACATTTTAACCACTTCTTCATTTTCATACAGAAACCCTCCTTTTCAACTCGAAACTCAGTTGTCAGTGTCGGGTCCATATTTCCTGTCACAGGAATCATATTCCCCGGACAACATGCTCTCCGGAGAACGTTCATATATTACCTTGTGAATCTCTAAGAAATATGGCAACCGGCTGTCATAGCCCCGCGGAACGAGTCACGCGGCGACCTTAGACCCGTGGCTTTGCGTCCCTGCCTTTCGACAGGTTTGCCCTTAATACATTTTCTTTTTGACCTTTTTGCTGTTTGCTTTTAGTTTGTTCGTTGTTGTTGTGTTCTTTTAATACTTATGTCTCGCGTTTACTGTCATGTCTCTGGCATTTCGGCTGTCCTACCGTCCACACACCACCTCCTGTTGAGAATTATTATGCCCCACCTTGTTGCTAGGGCAGAGCACAAAACCGGGGATCCTCCGTGATAGACTCCCTCATACTCACAATACATGAGATGGCGCGAAACGTCAAGCAATTTCGTTCCAAAGATTTATAGAATTCCGTTGTAATTTACAAATTTGAACATGCTTTTTCCACAATTTAAGTTAATATGGCAAATTAACAGTGTGCATCAAACAATTCCACCCGAAACGGCTCAAGCATCCAAAACAATCAAAACTAAATCGAGCTCATTCTTCCGAGGTGTCCTGCAGATAGCGGAGAATTCCGTCGCGGATCGCGCTTACTGCCCGGTCCTGATATGCTTCATTTTGAAGCATTTTCTCTTCCTCCGGGTTCGTGAGAAAGCCACACTCCACGATCACCGTCGTCCCCACGGAGCGCTTCAAAATATAGTAGGATTCATTTCCCTTATGCTTCTTCGGAGTTTTTACGTCAAGCTGTTCATTCATACAATTCTGAATGCACGATGCCAGGCGCTCTCCTTCCTTCGACTGCGCATAGTAGAATACCTGCGGTCCACTGACCGAGCTGTCCGGATAACTGTTTTGGTGAATGCTGACCGACACAAGCGGCTGCGTTTTCTCTATGACCGCGCACCGCCGTTGCATGTCCTGTGCCTTTTTGTGCGATTGTCCTTCGTCATAAAGTCCCGCCTCTGTCGGCCGGGTCTGTACCACCTGATAGCCTTCCTCCTCGAGCAGCTTTTCAAGTTTCTGCGCAAAGACAAGATTGAGCTCTCGTTCCGCAATGCCGCTCGCGCCCGACACCCCCGGATCGAATCCACCATGTCCCGCATCGAGAACGATCGTTCCCTTTGTCCCAGGCTCTGCTGCTTCCTTATTGGAATTATCCCGCGCCTTCTCCTCCTGCTTGGACTCTTCCCAGCCAGATTCCTTCGCGATATCTCCCTTCCCTTGTTCTGCTCTGCTTTTCTCCTTCTTCTTCATGCTGCCCGCATATGCGGAGACAAGAAAAACCAGTACCAGAAGCATAAACAGCATCAGGTACCGGATCAGCTTTGCAGGGATGCCGGAAGAAATCTCCGGCATTTCCCTGCCCATATCATTCTTTTTCTTTTGGTTCGATTGCTTCACCGCGTTGACCCCCAACAGGTTTATTACTATACCTATTGCCGGGGACACGCAATTATTCCTTGATCAAGCTTCTGCCTATTTGCGCTTCCGCAGCCGCAGCACCAGCAAAAGGATCAGCACGATCACCGCCGCCGCGAGAAGTCCAATGTACAGCCCGATCGGCGTCTCATCGCCCGTCTGCACCGAGGTGGTGTTCACGTTCGGATCGATCTCACCGTTCCCGCCGAACCAACCGTCAGAACCGCCATAGGACGGAATATTATTCTCATCCGTCATGAGCTCTTTCCAATCGTCCTCTGTGGCAGAACCGTAAACCGAGTTCAGGAAAATCGTCTGTATCTCGCGCGTCTGCTGCGTAAACACTGCCGTCGAGTTGACTGCCCTGATATTGTAGCCAAACTGGCTCTCGTTCCGGATCACATGCCCGCTCTGATCCGTCTCGGCAATATAAATCACCGCCTTATCCTTCGTCCCAAGATTCAGCGTGATCTTTAATGTGAGCTCACTCTGATTCTTAAGACTCAACGGAATCGGATTCGTATAGAGCTTCGTAAACTGTGCATCCTGGAACAGTCCCATGTAGAAGGTATCCGCCACAGGGTGCAATGCCGTCCCCTCGTACACTCGCTTCGTCAGGTACAGCGTCACCTTGGAAGACTTAATCTGATTCGTGACGGTAACGGTCTTGTCCTCGCCCCGCGCGACAGTCAGAGACGGCTGATCAATCGTCACATTGTACGCAAATGTATCTGAATTATCTACCCGGTTTCCGCTCGCGTCAACCTCGGCAAAATAGTAAGTAGCCGGGTTATCTCCCGAGAGAAGGATTCTTCTGCGCACAGAAGCCCCCGATGCATCGTTCAGGCTCAGGGCAATGATCGCCGCCGGCGCATCGGAATAATCGGCATTTCGGAACATTCCTACATAGAATGTCTCTGTCAATTTCTCTGCCGAACCGGCCGCATTGATGACACGCTTTGTGATTGTGATCGTCCCGCTATAACGATATCCGGCTGGCCGCTTATTGTAAATGTTCTGAATTACCTCCGCCTTCTCTTTGGCGTCCATCGGCACTCTACCGTCATTCGTATAATTGATCTGATGGCCGGACTTGGGCGAAATAACCTCGCCGTACTCATCGGTCTCCGCCACGTAATATACTGCTCCCTGCTGAAGATTTTCGAACGTCACGGAAGTACCCAGACCACTCACCACGATCTGTTTGACATCGCTGACCTTCACCAAGTGAGTGGCATCCTTGAACAGTGCAACATAAAATGTACGATTCGGCAGATAATTGTTGTCCGGATCCTGCGCATACAGCTGATACTGCCCGCTGTACACCTGTTTCGTCACAGCTATCTTATAATCCGTGGTCTGCAGGGTCGCATTGTTGATCGTAGCCGTGGCAACCTTGCCTTCCTCTACCTCAAATAGCACGTCCTCAGCCGGAGCATATCCGGCAGGAGCATTGACCTCAGACAAATAATAGATTCCGTCCGGAAGGGTCAGCTCCAGATCATCAGAACCAGACAGGAATGTCTTCTTCTGATTCACCACAGACACTATTTTCCCCTTCTCGTCCTTGATTACCAGCGTCACATCTTTCAAATGATCCTTCTTGTGCTTCACGCTAACGCGCACAACGCCCGGATTCAGCTGATTTGTGATCGAAGCGGTACCCACGGTATGATTTATGTCAACCGTGACTGCTCCCGTCTTATTGGTATTATCCGGCGCCGAAGCCGTCGCGTCGGATCCCTGCAAAGTAATCGCGTAATTGAACTCGCCTGTGCCCGCGGTAATCACCCTGCCGTTTTTATTTGTCTCGGCAACGTAGAGCTGCAGCGGAGATTTTGTCGCTTTTAGCTTGTAAGATGCTTCCGCTGAAGATTTTTCGCCCATGTCAAAGGTAAGTACAACCGGCTTCTGGGTTGTCGTCCCCGCAGTGCCATCCGTCACAGTCTCCGTTACCGGCGTCTTGTGGCTCTCATCCAAAAACAGTCCTGCATAGAATGTCCCGGAGGAGTTCTTAGCCTTGCCCTTGCTGTCCCTCAGCTCCTTCACCAGATTGACTGTCGCCTCATAATAGAACGCAGACGGATAATTTTCCGGGCTGTTCCCATAGTCAAGAACCAATCCTGACAGTGTAAGTGTCGTTCCCTGTGGACTTGAGGTACCTGGTGTATCCGATGTCTCCGGCGTATCCGCTATCGTCAGCGTGCCTGGTGTCTCCGGCGTACTCGATGTGCCTGGTGTCTCCGGTGTGCCCGGTGTCTCCGGCGTACTCGACGTACCTGGTGTCTCCGGTGTGCCCGGTGTCTCCGGCGTACTTGATGTACCTGGTGTCTCCGGTGTGCCCGGTGTCTCCGGTGTACTCGATGTACCTGGCGCAGCCGTA
>CANQEB010000015.1 GCA_947594085.1 uncultured Lachnospiraceae bacterium
GATGAGTGCTGGATCAGCAAGCAGTTTAAGGATGTCTGGTGTGCCTCTCCGCTTTATGATTGGACCTCAGAGGATGTGTGGCACGCGAACTATCTGTTTAACTATGATTACAATCGTCTTTATGATCTCTATTATATGGCCGGGCTCAAGGTGTCGCAGATGCGGGTGGCGTCGCCTTTCAATGATTACTCTAAGGACGCACTGAACCTGTACCGCGTGATCGACCCGCAGATCTGGGTAAAGCTGGTAGGCCGTGTGCAGGGCGCGAATTTTGCCAGTATCTACGCGAAGACGAAAGCGATGGGCTACCGCAATATCACGCTGCCGGAGGGGCACACGTGGAAATCATACACACAATTTCTATTGGATACACTCCCGACCCGACTTCGGAACAACTATGTGAAAAAATTCAACACTTCGATCGAGTTTTGGCACAAAACCGGCGGTGGGTTGGACGAGGAGGCAATCCAAGAGCTGGAGGAGCACGGCTATAAGATTCAGAGAAACGGTGTGTCAAATTATACGCTGAACAAGAAGTCGCGCGTGATCTTTCTCGAAAAGATTCCGGACGACACGGATGACATCAAATCGACAAAAGATATCCCGAGTTGGAAGCGTATGTGCTACTGTATTTTAAAGAACGACCACATCTGCCGCTTTATGGGGTTTGGCATGACGCGGGAACAGCAGAAGCGCATCAATCTGATCCGGGAAAAATACAAAAGTGTGGAGGACATGAACTATGGAACCTAAGAGTCCCGCTTACGGCGTGGTCGCGGTGCCAATCGAGAAGATTAAGCCGAATACATACAATCCGAATGCAGTCGCGCCGCCGGAGATGAAGCTTCTGTACGATAGCATCAAGGCGGACGGCTACACGATGCCGATCGTCTGTTATTATGACAAGGAGGATGACAGCTACATCATCGTGGATGGCTTTCACCGCTACCGGGTCATGTTGGAGAACCAGGATATCTACGACAGAGAGGGTGGTATGCTCCCGGTCTCTGTGATCGACAAGCCGCTTGACCAGCGGATGGCGAGCACGATTCGGCACAATCGGGCCCGCGGCAGCCATGACGTGGATCTGATGAGCAATATCGTCAAGGAGCTTCATGAGTTCGGCCGTTCGGACGCGTGGATCTCAAAGCACCTTGGGATGGATCGCGACGAGATTCTGCGCCTGAAGCAGATTACGGGCCTGGCAGCTCTTTTCAAGGACATCAATTTCGGGCAAGCCTGGAAGCCGGTGGAAGAGCTGGATACGGACGAATAAAATTAAATTTTAATACTCTTTTTAGAAATTGTGTAGTATACTAGGTGGCAAAGTCAAGAGATTGTCGGGAGATACATGGCGGGCCGGGACGCACTTGCGTACAGGTCTGGCGTTGACGATGATCGGAAACTGATACGGAGGTATACTATGAAAAAGAAAAAGAAGAGATGGAAGATAAAAGGGCTGGTTCTCGTGCTGCTGCTGGCGGCAGTCGGAGCCGGCCTTTATCTGCATTCGCGGAAGAAGGATACGCAGGATCGCCTACCGGAGAATATGAGAACCGAAGCGGTGACCAGAGGCACAATCCGTATCACAACGGAGGGAAATGGTTCGATAGAGGCGGCGGACGAATATCCGGTGTCTGCGAAATATACACTGAAAATTGATACCGTCGAGGCGGAGAACGGAGATGTGGTGCAGGAGGGAGATGTCCTGGCGACGGTTGATGAAGATTCCGTGAAGGAGCAGATTGCACTTCTGGAAAACAATCTGTCTGAGCTGAACGCTGCAATAAGCGCGTCGGATCGCTCCGGCTCCTCATCGTTGACATCCCCGATTTCCGGGCGCGTGAAGCGGATCTTTGCGAAGGAGGACGACGTGCTGACCGATGTGGTCGCGGAGCACGGCGGTGTCATGGAGCTGTGCGCGGATGAGAAGCTGAAGGTGGAATTTACCCCAGAGAGATCGTTGAAGCTGGGGGATGTCGTGTCAGTCTCTTTTCTGGATTATGAGGAGGAGGGGACGATTCTGGCAGAGCAGGACGGCGTCTGCACGGTGACGATTCCGGATGATTCCGATTATCCGGTGGACATCGAGGCGACCGTGAAGGATGAGGATGAGAATGTGCTCGGGACAGGGTACCTGAAGTCGAACCATCCGTATCTGGTGGACAGCGCCTACGGGATTGCCGATGAGATCAATGTCGAGATCGGCGATTGGGTGGACTCCGGGTCCACGCTGTTGACGAGAAGATATTACACATACAACGGGGATTATCTGGCGCTGCTGGAGAATCGGGATGAGTTGATGCAGAAGCTGCAGGAGCTGCGTGAGCTGGAGAAAAAGCCGGAGATCTGCGCGGAAGGGAGCGGGATCGTCTCGGAGCTCATGCTGCAGGACGGTGCCGTGGCCTCGGAGGATGCACAGATGTACCGCCTGATCTCCACCGACCGTTTCTGGCTGAAGACGGCGATTGACGAGCTGGATATCCCGGGTGTCCGCGAAGGACAGACCGCAAAGATTGTGTTCGATGCGTTCGACGATGAGGAGTATGAGGGGAAGGTGGAAAAAATATCCGCGCTCGGCGAGAATGTCGGAGGTGTGACGAAATATACAGTCACGATCTCAGTGCCTGGGATCGAGAAAGTGCGCACGGCGATGAGCGCAACAGCCACGATTGTGATTGATGAGAAGGAAGATGTTCTCCTGGTGCCGATCGATGCGGTGCAGACGGTCGACGGTGAGCGCTGCGTGACCGTGATCCGAGATGAGGGGCAGGAGGTCGTTCCTGTGACGCTTGGACTGGTCAACAACACGCAGGCCGAGGTGACAGTAGGGCTTTCCGAGGGCGATCAGGTTGCAGTGCTTGGCAAGTCTGACCTGGAGATTATGATGGATATGATGCAGCAGAGCCGTGCCCAGTTCGCGGGAGGTGACAGACAGAATGATTGAGCTGCGCGATATCAGGAAAATCTATCAGCTCGGAGAAGAAGAGGTGCATGCGCTTGACGGGGTTAGTCTTACGATACAGGACCGGGAGTTTGTCGCGATCATTGGTGCGTCCGGGAGCGGCAAGTCTACGCTGATGAACATTATCGGCTGCCTCGATACGGCGGATGAGGGGACATATAAGATTGACGGGCAGGAAGTGTCCGACTTGAGCGAAAAGCAGCAGAGCATCCTGCGTAACCGGAAGATTGGCTTCATCTTCCAGCAGTTCAACCTGCTGCCGAAGCTGACGGCCTACGAGAACGTGGAGCTGCCGCTGATCTATCAGGGCGTGCCAGGTTCGGAGCGGAAGACGCGCGTGCTCGAGGCGCTTGAGAAGGTGTCGCTGGGGAACCGCGTGCACCACAGGCCGAACCAGCTCTCGGGTGGACAGCAGCAGCGCGTGGCGGTGGCCCGCGCCCTGGTGACGCGGCCGTCGCTGATCCTCGCGGATGAGCCCACTGGAAATCTGGACTCTCATTCGACGGACGATATTATGCAACTGCTGAAAGAATTGCACGCACAGGGCAATACGCTGGTGCTGATCACGCACGACAACGAGATCGCGGCGGCGGCGCCGAGACGTGTGCGGCTTTTAGACGGCAAGATCGTCTCCGACAGCGGAAATGTGCTGGTCTATGACGCGAAGAGCGCATCGGATAACAGCAGGACTGTCGTGCCGGATAATGGCAGGATCGGTGTGCCGGACGGCGGGAAGGGAGGCGGTCGGGCATGAAAATTTCTCAGGCCGGGAAGATGGCCTTCTCGGCGGTGCTTTCGAATAAACTACGCTCCTTTCTGACGATGCTCGGCATCATCATCGGCGTGATGGCCGTGACGTTGCTGATCTCGCTTGTGCAAGGCGCGACAAACACGGTGACGGAATCGCTCGACGAGCTCGGCGGCGATCAGCTGGTCGTGTCGATCACAGATCGTTCCAAGCGGTTGACGCTCGGCGAGGTAGAAGCGCTTGCCGGGGAGGGCGGAATCGCCTATGTTTCCCCGAATCTTTCGGGCAGTGGCACCGCGAAGGCCGCAGGGAAGTCGACCGACGTGACGATTAACGGGATCACGGAATTCTACGACGCCGTACAGGGACTGGATCTTGAGTCGGGCCGAGCCATCACGGAGCTGGACAATGAGCAGAGGCTCGCCGTGTGTATTGTCGGGCATTCGGTAGCGCGGGATCTGTTCGGGAACACCGATATTTTGAATCAGACGATTCGCCTCTCTGGGCGGGATTACCGGGTTGTGGGCGTGCTTGCGGAAGCGCAGGAGACTATGTTTGGCAGCGTGAATTCGGCGGTGTTCCTGCCGTTTACGAATGCGCAGCGTCTGCTCTCGAACGTCAGCGTCAGCAATTTCTATGTGGCGACGCAGGAGGGAGCGACGACGCAGGAGGCCGAGGATACGCTTGACCGCGCGCTGATGGAGAAGTATGGAGACGACGACAGCTACAGTATCGTCAATTTGACTGACGTGATGGACGCGGTGAACGACGTCATGGCCGCGCTCGAACTGCTGCTCGGCGCGATCGCGGGGATCTCGCTGCTCGTCGGCGGCATCGGGATCATGAATATCATGCTCGTGTCGGTGACGGAGCGCACGCGCGAGATCGGTATCCGCAAGGCGATCGGTGCGCTCAAGTCCGATATTGTGGTGCAGTTCATGATCGAGTCCGTAATCATCTCCCTGATCGGCGGGTTGATCGGGATGTTGATCAGTCAGGGTGTCCTGACGACGCTCAACACGCTGTACCCGGACTATCATTTCGGGATCACGGCCGGCGTCGCGGCGATGGCGCTCGGCTTCTCGATCATGGTTGGCCTCGTGTTCGGTATCTATCCGGCGAATAAGGCTGCGAAGCTCAAGCCGATCAATGCGCTGCGGTACGAATAGTAAAGAAAAAGCAAGAACTTCTCCATGTGGACGACCCTGGAGGTCCTTCCCGGAAAAGTTCTTGCTTTTTTGTTGCCTTGAAATTTCAGTTGTCACCGGTATTTTATGACCGGCGCATTGTATATTATCTGTACATTAGCTGGCATAGCGTGCGACAATGCCGAGCAGCACCTCCACGACGGCGTCCATGCCCTCGGCAGTGATGTGCTCGTATGGGCCGTGGAACGCATAGCCGCCGGTGCCGAGGTTCGGGCAGGGCAGGCCGCGGAACGAAAGCCGCGCGCCGTCCGTGCCGCCGCGGATCGGCGAGACGTCAGGCTCCATTCCGAGCGATCGGATGGAGTCTTTTGCGTTGTCGATCAGGTGCGTGCAGGGCCGGATCTTTTCCTCCATATTGCGGTACTGCTCCTGCAGCGTCAGCGTGACCGTGCCGGAGCTGTATTTCTCGTTGATTGTCTTTTCGATGAGACGCAGAGTCTCCAGCCGACTGTCGAAGCGGGCGCTGCTGTGATCCCGCACGATGTAAGACAGCTGCGCGTGTTCGACCGTACCTTCCATGGAAGTCAGGTGATAGAAGCCCTCGTAGCGCTCGGTGTGCTCCGGGCGCTCGGCGGACGGCAGCATGCTGTTGATCTCCATGGCGACCAGAGAGGCGTTAATCATTTTGTCCTTCGCGTCGCCCGGATGGATGTTGAAGCCGTTCACCTTGAAATCCGCGGCGGCCGCGTTGAAATTTTCATAGACGATCTCGTTCTCCGCTCCTCCGTCGACCGTGTAGGCATATTTCGCGCCGAACGCGGGGAGATCGAGCCCTTCGGCTCCGCTGCCGACCTCCTCGTCCGGGGTGAAGCCGATGCAGATCTTTCCATGTGGAAGCTTTTCCTCGATCAGGCGCTGCGCGAACGTCATAATTTCCGCGATGCCGGCCTTGTCGTCCGCTCCAAGCAGCGTTGTGCCGTCCGTGGTGATCAGTGTGCGACCCCTGAGCTTCAAAAGATGCGGGAAGGTCTCCGGGGACAGGACGCGGCCGCTCTGCCCGAGCGTGACTGCCTGCCCGTCATAGTTCTCGCGGATCTGTGGGTGGACGTTTTCGCCGCAGAAATCCGGCGCGGTATCCATGTGTGCGAGAAAGCCGAGCGCTGGCTTATCTTCGCAGCCCGGCGTTGCCGGAATCGAGCCATAGACGTAGCAGTTTTCTGCAACGCGCGCGTCTGTAATACCAAGCTCCTTCATTTCCTGCACCAGAAGCTCCGCTAGGTCGAACTGCCGGCGAGTCGTGGGGGACGATGTGCTTTTCTCATCGCTTGTGGTATGGATTTTCACATAATTTAAAAGTCTCTCGTATGCTCTCATGGTTTGATATTCCTCTCTTTCTGTTCTCCCTGATTCTATCAGAAGAGTAGGTTTTGGGTCAACATGGTTGCTGAAAAATATGATTTCTGAGTTGTCTCGGATTGATATCAATTGACAGAATTTTTTGTTTTCAATAGAATAAAATGGAAAGTTTCCTGATTGGCCTGCAGAACTACAATCAGAAACAAAATTTGACACAACGGACAGTGGCAATGCGCTGTCCGTTCTTTTATAATCAGAATAAGTACAAGGAGGAGTGTGTATGCGCTACGGATATTTCGACAATCAAAACAGAGAATATTGCATTGACCGCGTAGACTTGCCGGTATCCTGGACAAACTATATCGGTGTGGAGGACATGTGCGGTGTATTCAACCACACGGCGGGGGGATATCTTTTCTATAAGACGCCGCAGTATCATCGGATCACACGCTTTCGACCGAACGGGGTGCCGATGGATCGGCCGGGACACTATGTGTATCTGAGGGATGAGAAAGACGGAGATTTCTGGAGTGTCTCCTGGCAGCCGGTTGGGAAGCCGCTTGATCAGGCGAGTTATCGCTGCAGGCACGGGATGTCCTATTCGGTCTATGAGTGTGAATATCGCGAAATAAAAGCCTCGCAGAAATTGATGATCCCGCTCGGGGAGGCGGTGGAACTCTGGGATGTCAGGATAAAAAATGAGGGTTCCGACGAACGAAGGCTCAGCGTTTTTTCCTACTGTGAGTTTTCCTTCCACCATATCGACATGGACAATCAGAATTTTCAGATGAGTCTGTATGCGGCGGGCTCATCTTATCAGGATGGCATCATCGAACACGACTTGTTCTATGAGGAAGAAGGATATCAGTATTTTACGTCGAATTTTGAACCGGACGGCTACGACTGTGTGCGCGATCGATTTATCGGAACCTATCGGACGGAGTCCAATCCGCTCGCGGTGGAAAGCGGGATTTGCAGTTCTTCTTTTGAGAAGGGTGGAAATCACTGTGGAGTATTGCAGAAGAGGCTGACGCTGCAGCCGGGAGAGGAAGTAAGGCTGCTCTTTTTGCTGGGCGAGGGAAGCAGAAAGGACGCTGTACCTGTGAGGGAAAAGTACAGGGATCCGGCGTGCGTGGATCGGGCGGCAGACGAGCTTCGGGCCTACTGGGAGGATAAATTTGCAAGATTGCAAGTGCGGACTCCGGATAAGAATATGGACACGATGCTCAACACATGGAATCTCTATCAGGCAGAGGTCAATATCATGTTTTCACGGTTCGCGTCGTTTATTGAAGTCGGCGGAAGGACCGGGCTCGGTTATCGAGATACGGCACAGGATGCAATGACGATTCCGCACTCAAATCCGGAAAAATGCAGGCAGCGCATCGAGCAGCTTTTGAACGGACTTGTGTCAGAAGGATACGGGCTTCATCTGTTTGATCCGGCGTGGTTTGAGCCGCAGAAGGAAGAGAGCCCCTTTGCTTCCCCAACCGTGATCCCGGTGCCGGACGAAAAGGACCGCATACACGGTCTGAAGGATGCCTGCTCGGACGATGCGCTCTGGCTGATTCCAGCGACTGCAGAATATGTCCGTGAGACCGGGGATGAGGGTTTCCTGGACAAGATGATCGGATATGCGGACGGCGGCGAGGGTACGGTCTACGAGCACATGAAGCGTATTCTTGATTTCTCAGCGCGGCAGGTCGGTGTGCACGGGGTCTGTCTCGGGCTGCGCGCAGACTGGAATGATTGCTTGAACCTGGGCGGCGGGGAGAGTGCGCTGGTGTCTTTTTTGCATGTGTGGGCACTGGAGCATTTTCTTGAGCTTGCGAAGAGAAAAGGACGGCAGGAGGATGTAAAGACATACGGAGCGATGCGGCAGAGGGTAATGGAAGTGTGCCGAAGCGTTCTCTGGGATAAGGAATGGTTCATCCGTGGGATCACGAAGAGTGGTCGCAGAATCGGCACGTCAGAGGACCAGGAAGGGAAAATTCATCTCGAGTCGAACGCGTGGGCGGTGCTTTCCGGTGCTGCGACACGCGAGCAGGGGATCGCGGCCCTCGACAGTGTTGACCGCTATTTGTACACGCGATACGGACTTATGCTGAACGCGCCATCCTACACAGTGCCGGATGCGGAGATCGGTTTTGTGACACGTGTCTATCCGGGGGTAAAGGAGAACGGAGCGATCTTCAGCCATCCCAATCCCTGGGTGTGGGTAGCGGAATGCAGGCTTGGCCGAGGTGACCGTGCGATGAAATTTTATCAGGCGTTGTGTCCGGCCGGACAAAATGATATGATAGAAACAAGAGAGGCTGAGCCCTATTCTTATTGTCAGTTCATCATGGGAAAGGACCACACAGCATTTGGACGCGCGCGCCATCCGTTCATGACAGGCAGCGGAGGCTGGGCGTACTTTGCGGCGACGAGGTATATTCTGGGAATCCGTCCGGAGTTTGACCATCTGACGGTTGACCCCTGCATTCCGGCCGAGTGGAGTGGCTTTGAGGCAGTGCGCAGATGGCGGGGGGCCATCTATCGGATTCATGTGAGCAATCCGGAGAAGGTAATGCACGGTGTGAGACAGATTCTGGTGGATGGTCGGGAAGCACAGGTAATTCCTCTGTTTCCGGCAGGCACAGAGCATGAAGTGGAAGTCATCATGGGCGCTGGATCCTAGAGCAGCACAGCTGTATGTGAGGCGGATGGCGGGAAGCTCACAGAGCGGTGCGCTAGATGAGGACAACGACTTGCATCTGTGAGGCGGATGGCGGGAAGTTCATAGAGCGGTGTACTGGATGAGGACAACGACCTGTATCTGTGACGGCGGATGGCAAGAAGACTACAGAGGAATAAGGATGAAGATGCGGCGGGGCGAAACGGTATGGCCCTGGAGGCCATATAAGCTGTACGGGAGAAGGGAGCAGCCATGATACAATTTGGAACGGGCGGTTGGAGAGCCGTGATCGGGGATGAGTTTACACGCCAGAACATTCATCTTCTGGCAAAAGCGATGTCGGTGAAAATGAAAAAAGAACAGGTGGCGGATGAGGGAATCGTGATCGGGTATGATCGGAGATTCCTGTCCAAGGAAGCGGTTCGCTGGGCTTGTGAGGTCTTTGCCGCTGAGGGCATACATTGTATGTTTGTAAACCGTTCTTCCCCCACGCCGCTTATCATGTATTATGTGGAGAAACATAATCTGCACTACGGAATGATGGTGACAGCCAGCCACAATCCGGCGATTTATAACGGATTTAAAGTGTTTACATACGGAGGCAGGGATGCGAGCGAGGAGCACACGAAGGAGATTGAAGCGATTGCGGCTGAAATCGAAAAGAGTGGAAACATCGCGGCTCTCGACTATGACAAAGCGTTGGAGCAGGGGCTGGTGACAGAATTCAATCCACTCAATGAATATCTGGACAACATTATTGAAAACATTAATATGAAGGCAATCCGCGACCGCGGTTTACACATTGTGCTTGATCCTATGTACGGTGTTAGCCAGACTTCAATCAAGACGATTCTCTCGACAGCGCGCTGTGAGGTTGACTTGATCCATGAGACACATGACACGCTGTTCGGCAGGAGAATGCCTGCGCCAAGCCGTGATTCTCTGACAGAACTGTGTAAGTACGTGACGGAGATGGAGTGTGATCTTGGAATTGCCACCGACGGAGACGCAGACCGGTTGGGTGTTGTGGATGACAAGGGACGCTATCTCACGGCGAATGATATTCTGATGCTCTTGTATTATTATTTGCTACAATACAAAGGATGGCGCGGACCTGTGGTGCGAAATGTAGCTACCACCCATATTTTGGATCGCATGGCGGAATCCTTTGGAGAGGTCTGTTACGAGGTGCCGGTGGGATTCAAGCATATCTCATCCAAGATGCAGGAGACAAATGCACTGATTGGAGGCGAGTCTTCTGGCGGCTTGACCGTGCGCGGACATATCAACGGCAAGGATGGAATTTATGCGGCCTCTCTTTTGGTAGAGATGATTGCAGTGACAGGAAAGAAGCTTTCGGAGTTGGACGAAGAGATTCATGAGAAGTATGGCAAAACATGGATGGAAGAGCGGTCTTACCGCTTCCCGGTCGAGCGCACACAGAAATTAAAAAATATTCTGTATGTAGACCGAAAGCTTCCGGAATTTCCCTATGAGATTGAAAAACTATCGTACATGGACGGCTGCAAGGTGTATTTCAAAAACAACGGTTGGATTATAGCGAGGTTTTCCGGGACGGAGCCTTTGCTTCGCATTTTCTGCGAGATGGAGCGCCGGGAGGAGGCGGCAGAGTGCTGCGATATATTCCGAGAATTTTTGCAGTTGTGAGCGACGCGCAGGCCCGGAAATGACACACAAGAGTTCGGAAACAACACGCAAGTTCGGGAACAACACGCAGGCCCGGGAGCAATATGCCGGCCCGGGAACAACACGCAAGAGTCCGGAAACGACACGCAAGTCCGGGAACAACATGCAAGCCTGGGAGCGACGCGCATATACGACCGCAACGTCTCGAACACCGGAGTAGTCTGGCGCACGGAATTTTCTGAGGTGCATCATAAAAAGGGGGATCAATTATGAAAGGCAGACAGTATTCGATGAAATGGAAAGTGATTCGGATTTTGCTTGCCTGTTGGCTGATCCCCCTCGCTTTTTTTGGAATACTTGGCGTTTATATCGGCAATAATCACCGGGACATGACGGCAGAGAACTATCTGAGTCAGCTGAAATTCAACAATAAGATCTGTGTAGAACGGTTGGACCGTGCGGTGGCGGATTCCAGGCAGGCATCCTACGACGGAGAGCTCTTGAACACGCATGAAAGATATCAAAAAGGAGAGCTGAGCTACGATGCCGCGTACAAAGATTACACGGGCTATCTGAACGCGAAATATCAAAAGAGCAGCGCGATTTCCAGCGCGGTTCTTTGGTTTGAGGATGACAAAGAGCACTTTTGCAGCACATATAGCGAGGCCGGAGGCGGTACATATCAGCAGCTTCGAAATTATTGGGAGCGAGATCATGAGGCAGTGGCGGAGTATGCCATGCAGTTGGGCACTTCAATCGGCTTTCTTGTAAAAGAGAATGTACTGTATCTGGTCAGGAACTTGGTGGACAGCCGCTATCAGACACAGGGGACATTAGTATTTTGCCTCAACCAAGGCTATTGCTTTGACAGTGTGGCACAGTTTCCGGTACAGGACGATGTCTGCGTCTGGATCAATGAAGAAGAGCCACTACTGTGCGGAGAAGATGAGGCGGAGGAGTGGGAGAAGCAGTATGAGGCGATGAAGGAGAAAGGGGAGAGCTATCGGTGGGTTCGCGGGCAGCTCTGCGTGACGGACACGGCACGAGGCGACAGCTACCATATTCGAGCGGCGATGGCGATTCGCAGTGATGTGTCAATGTTTCCATTTTATGGTTATCCTTATGTGTTGGCGGTGCTGTTGTTTTCCCTTGTCCTGATGATGATCGCTGTGCTGAATACATTCCGCCGCGAGGTGACATCGCCGGTGGAGGTGTTGAGCGAGGGCATGCGTCATATTGAACAGGGGGAGTTGGGCTACCAGATCAACGAGAAGATGCACAATCTGGAATTCGATTATTTGACGAGCGCGGTCAATCGCATGTCGGAGAACCTGGAGCAACAGATTTTGAAGAGCTATCAGGAGGAGATTGCGCTGCGCGAGGCCAGGATTATGGCGCTGCAGTCACATATCAATCCGCACTTTTTAAATAATACGCTGGAGATCATCAATTGGGAGGCCCGCCTTGAGGGCAATGAGAAAGTCGGAAAGATGATAGAGGCATTGTCGAATGTGATGGATGCCGCACTGGACCGCGGGAAACGGCCGGAGGTGCCGCTCAGAGAGGAGATCGGATACGCGAATTCCTATCTGTATATCATGAAAGAACGACTCGGAAATCGTCTGACGGTAAACATCGAAATTCCGGAGGAGCTGATGGGTTGTCCGGTGCCGCGCCTGATCCTGCAGCCGCTTATCGAGAATGCAATTGAGCATGGAATCATACCGAATAGAAGCGGGATTGTTTTCGTGCGGGGATACCGAGACGAAATGTATCTTTATCTTGAGACGGAGAACGATGGAGGGCTCTCACAGGAGGACAGGGATCGCATCGCCAGACTGCTGGATATAAATTATAACACGAGCAAGGAACCGGCAGGAAACATGGGGATTGCCAATGTGAACCAACGCTTGCATATCTTATTTGGGGAACCGTGTGGGCTCGTGATCGAAGAGAAGGATGGGAAGGTGACAGCCCGCTTGACGATCCCCTGGAAAGGGAAGGACAACGATTCCCATGACGGTCCGATGGAAGGGAAAACGTGAGATTTTGCTGATGAAAACAGCCCGTGCGGAGATTCATTCCGGACAGGCTGTTGTTGAGATATCTGCTGTCAGCTGAATAGGCTATTTGATGACGGTGATTTTACAGATTACCTTTTTCTTTCCTGCAGTCACCGTGATTTTGGCGGTGCCTTTCTTTTTGGCCTTTACTACACCTTTTGCGGTCACAGTGGCTACTTCCTTGTTGGATGACTTGTAAGTGATCTTCTGGCTGCAGCCGGTTGGAGCAAGTCGGGGCTTTAGCTGGAAAGAGGTCCCTTTGCGTAGCTTTTTCTTTGCCGGAACATGCTTAATCTTTTTGACTGCTGCCGATTTTACCTTCACTTTGACGACAAATTTTTGATTTCCGGATTTTACCGTGATCTTCGTAGTTCCCTTTCGGATGCCTTTTACAACACCCTTTGCGGACACCTGAGCCACTTTTTTGTTGGCACTTTTGTAGGTTATTTTTTGCTGACTGCTGATTGGTTTGAGAACCGGCGCCAGTTTGAGCTTCTTCCCGGCCGTGAGAGTGATTTGTTTCTTTAGACCGGAAATGCCTTTCGTCTTCACTTTAGCTACTTGTACTTTGACGGTCATGACCGCGGTCGCGCCGCTCTTTGTGGTGACGGTGATATCTACAGCTCCGGTTTGCTTTGCCGTTATTGTGCCGTTCTTGGAGATGACGGCAATCTCTGGATCGCCCGACGACCAGGACACTACGCAATCATCCTCCTGCAGTCCCGTTACAAGTGATTGCACAGAGACTTTTTCTTTAATTTGGAGCGGCAGATTGCTCACCGACAGTGTCACTGTTCCATTCAGCTTTGGAATCACCGCGTCCTGTATCACTCCGCACAGAGAGCAGGTGTGCCTCTTTAGACCATCGGCAAAGATCGTCGCTTCGCGTACAATGGTATATGCGCCATATTCATGTCCGGTGGCCGGAATTACCGTCGTTTTTTCATCTCCGCAACGCGAACATTTTTCCAGACGGGCACCTTCTCTCGTACATGTGGGAGGAGTCTCCTTGACTAGTTCGTACTCGTGTCCGCTAGCCGGAACCGCTGACGATCTTTCATCTCCGCAATGCGAACATTTTTCCAGAAGGGCGCCTTCTGCCGTGCATGTGGGGAGAGTCTCTTTGACTAGTTTGTAGTCGTGTCCGATTGCCGGAAGCACGGTTTCTTGTTCTTTGTCTCCACATACAGAGCATTGTTGATACATCCAGCCGTCTTCCGTGCAGGTGGGCATTTGTTTAATAAAATGATAATCATGTTCGGCCGGTAGTTCTTTGATTATCGAGTCGCCACAGATAGTACATGTTTCTTTTGAATATCCAGGCTCCGTACATGTAGGATCTTTGCTGTTCGCAGGATCGGGATCTTTCTCATAGTTGTGCCCGAGCGCAGGAAGTATGATTTCTGTTATTGTTCCGCATTCCGTACACTGCTCCTTGAGATAGCCATTCTCTGTACATGAAGGTTCCACTTTCTCACCTAACTGTTCATATGTATGTGTATGGCAGTGCAGGTTTATCTCCAGAAGCACATCTCTTTCGCCCTTTTTCTTTTTGTACCCGGTAGCATAGACGAGTTCTATTGTTTCCGGAACCTGACCATCTGAAAAGGAAAGGATGCCATTCTCCAGTTCTCCTTCCTGTGTCAATAATATCAAGTTTCCTAAAACACTTTTTTCCGTGCAACTATCAGACAAAAATTCTTCTCTGGTAAGGCGTATAAGATTAGAATTTCCGATATATTCATTCAGGTTTGCCTGGTAGACATTCTCAGTTTTGACCAGGTTTACGACCATATTTTGTCCGGAGCAGTTCGGCAATGCGGTGGTTGTGGTTATGGAAAGATTGCTCAGATTCAGACTCGTGATCTGATTTCCGCTGCAGTCCAACGTCTGAAGCTGTCTATTGCTGGTGACGTCAAGACTGGTCAGCGCGTTGTTTGCACATTCGAGCTGCCGCAGATCCGGGTTGGTGGAGAGGTCCAACTTGGTGATCGCATTATTATTGCAGATCAATCCCTTAAAATAACTTTTATTGTTGATTTGCAGGCTCGTGAGCTTGTTGTCTGCGCAGTTCAATATGTTCACTGCGCTGTCCTGATTCGCATTCACGTTAAGGACACCTGTGACGTCCAGTTCGGTCAGCTGATTCTGCTGGCATTCAAGCCATTGCAGATTGGTCGCCCCGCTGACATCCAAGTCGGAGAGCTGATTCGCGCTGCAGAACAAATATTGCAGGTATTGGTGGTCTGATGCGTCCAACGTGGTCAGGCTGTTTTGGCTGCAGTCCAGCCACGCCAACCGTGTGTTCCCGCTGATATCGAGCGCCTGCAGCTGATTCTGGGCACAGCGAAGATCCTGTAGATTTGAGTTTCGGCTGAGGTCCAGGGCCTTGATCTGATTGTTGGAGCACACCAGAGAAAGGAGCGCGGTATTCTGCCTCACATCCATGCTGCCGAGCAGGTTTCCCGTACAGGTCAAGATGGTCAGCTTCGTATTCCTGCTCACGTCCAGAGCCGTCAGCTGGTTGGTGTCACAGTAAAGTCCCGTGAGCTTGGTAAAATATGCAAGTCCTGTCAGATCGCTGATCTTTTTCCCAATCACGTCGATCTCCGTGACAGCTGCAATCTCCGCCGTGCTAAGACCGCCGCTGCCGTCTGTATCAAATTTTTTTGATAGGTAGGAGCGGAAGGCTTCATCCGGAAAATGTGCCGCGTCGAGCGTCACTTCGGACTGATCAGCGTCCGCAATGGGCGCTGTGCCCCACGAATCAGTGGCATTTTCCGGCAAATCAATCGCAGGGATATCCGGTGTATCGGACAGATCGACGGTCCATTCGTTCTCTGCTGTGTTTACGGCTTCCGGAAGCGTGTCTGCAGCGGGCTCGCCGGACTTTGATGCGTCCGCGCCCAAATCGACGATATCCGATTCCGCTGTATAGTCCACAGGCTCCTCGGATTCTGTCAGCACTATGACCGCCTCTGCTCCGTCATCTTCCTGTGCCAGCACTGGAGCCGTCTCCGCGGCGCACAGGGCAAGAGCCAGAAGTACTGTCGCCCAGATTTTCTTCATAATAATTTCTCCTCTGATTTGCACAACAAACCTATAAAAATACAGTTTAATTATACGCAATATATTTAGAAATGGCAATCTTTTTAAAGAATTTTAATAATTAGGCAGGATGAACAAAATGGAACAAGAAATCGCAGAATCAGTTATTCAAATATTCCTCAAAATGATGCATACTGGTATCATCGAAAACGTGTAAACCAAGCAACGATCAAATTCATTCAGGAGGTAAGAATTATGAAGAAACAACTGGCAGTTTTGTTAGCTGGGGCAATGATCTGCGGGACGTTTGCGGCGCCGATGACGGCGGGTGCGGAGGGCGCAGAGCTCAATGTGACGACGACGTTCGCGGGTGAGGACGGAAACGCACAGAACTTTAAGGATGCAGTAGCGGCATGGGAGGAGACCACGGGCAATACGGTGAACGACGCTTCCGCGACCTCGGACGAGACTTTCAAGTCCCGCGTGGAGATGGATTTCCAGACCGGCGCTGATCCGGATGTGCTGTTCTTCTTCAACGGTGCGGATGCAAATTCTTTCATTGAGGCGGGCAAGGTTGTCTCAATCGACACGATTCGCGAACAGTATCCGGAATATGCAGAGAACATGAACGATGATCTGATCACACCGTCGATCGTGGACGGCGTCAGATATGCGGTTCCGGTAAACGGCTACTGGGAGGCAATGTTTGTAAACACGACGGTACTCGAGGCGGCGGGCGTCGAGGTGCCGGGTGCGGATTACACCTGGGATGCGTTCCTGGAGGATTGCGAGAAGATCAAGAATGCAGGCTACACGCCGATCGCTGCGGCTTTGGGCAATATTCCGCATTACTGGTGGGAGTTCTCGATTTTCAACAACGGCAATGTGACTGACCATCTGAATATTCCGGCATCTGTCGACGAAGCAGGTGCATGGGTAGCAGGTATGGAGGATATCAAGGCACTCTATGAGGCAGGCTACTTCCCGGAGAACACGCTTTCCGCGACAGACGATGAGACATTCGCGGCATTTGTGGATGACAAGGCAGCGTTCCTGGTGGATGGCTCCTGGAAGGTTGGCGGAATCGTTGGCGCTTGCCAGTCCGATCCGGAAGATCCTGCCACACTGGATACAGAGAAGCTTGACAAGTTCACGGTTACGTATGTGCCGGGCAAGGGCGAGAGAAAGGCAACTGACCTGATCGGTGGTCTGTCGATGGGCTATTATATCAGCACGGCTGCATGGGAAGACGATGCGAAGCGTGACGCTGCAGTCAGCTTTGTGGAATATATGACGAGTGATGAGATTGTTGCGAAATTTGCACAGCATACGGCTTCTGCATTGAAGGCTGCTCCGGAGGTAGATGAGGCTGCATTCAATTCTCTGCAGGTGAAGGCTATGGAGATGATGTCGGGCGTGACGTCATTGACCGGTGCTGTACAGGATCTTTTCAACGGCGAGTGCCGCGTATCCACATTTGACGGAATGCCGCAGATCGTCACCGGTGAGGTTTCCGCCGAGGACGCTGTAGCAGAAGGCCTGGAGATCTACAACGCACAGTAGAGCGATAAATAACTGACAGTTTAATATGTACGGACGCCTTAAAGGGCAAGATCATCTCCGGGTGGACACCCTACAGGTCCTTCCCGGAGACGACTTGCCTTTTTTGGTTGCCTCTGGCGATCAAGACAGGAATGGTTTCAAACAAAACTGGAAGCTAGATGAACTGTAGATTTTTCTGAGAAAGGTGAGGGTATGGGGGCAAGTATATACAAAAACAAAAAGCCGTTGCTTTTCTTTCTGATACCGGCTTTTGCATTTATGGTGGTGTTTCTGCACTATCCGTTTGTGATGAATATCCTGAACAGCTTTCAGAAGATCGGTGGGCTTGCGGCTCAGAGCGACGGTTTTCTGGATCCGTGGTATTCCAATTATCAGGAAATGCTTCAGGATAAAAATATGTACACCGCGCTGCGCAATACTTTTATTCTGATGGCGGCGACTGTAGTATTTCAGGTAGGTATCGCGCTTCTGTTGGCGATCCTGGTAGATCAGATCAGGGTAGGGGCGAAATTTTTCCGGGTGGTGTACTTTTTCCCGATCGTAATATCGGCCACGGCACTTGGACTTCTGTTTAATCTAGTATTCCTGCGCGACAAGGGAATGCTGAATCAGTTCGTGGAGCTGCTCGGTTACAGAGGAGATCTGATCGATTGGAAAGACCAGTCGAAGGCTCTTTTCACGATGCTGGTGCCAGTTATGTGGCAGTATGTTGGATTTTACTTTGTCATCATCATCACTGGCCTGAATAATATTTCAGCCGACTTGTATGAGGTGGCGTCGATTGACGGAGCGAGCAGATTCCAGAGGATTCGCTATATTACATTGCCGCTTTTACACAACGTGCTGTGTACCTGCGTGGTGCTTGCTGTGACGGGAGCGCTCAAGGCATTTGACCTTCCGTGGATCATGTTCCCGAAGGGCATG
>CANQEB010000016.1 GCA_947594085.1 uncultured Lachnospiraceae bacterium
TCACCGTATCGATTGCGCTAAACACGCCCTCCTTGTCCTCCTGCATATCCTTGTTGTAGGCGAGCGGAAGACCCTTCATCGTCGTCAGCATTCCCATCAGTGCGCCGTAGACACGTCCCGTCTTTCCGCGCACAAGCTCCGCAATATCCGGGTTTTTCTTCTGCGGCATGATGCTGCTCCCCGTGCTGAACGCGTCGTCCAGTTCGACGAAGCCGTATTCATTGGAATTCCAGATAATAATCTCCTCCGAAAAACGACTCAAATGCATCATAATCGTCGCAAGCGCTGACAGATACTCGATCACATAATCACGGTCAGACACCGAGTCCATACTATTGCGCGTCGGTCCGGCAAACCCAAGCAGCTGCGCTGTATATTGTCGGTCTAGCGCATATGTCGTCCCCGCAAGTGCCCCAGCGCCCAGAGGACAATAGTTCATCCTGTGATAAATATCCTTCATGCGGGAGCGATCTCTGCGAAACATCTCAAAATATGCCCCGATATGATGCGCGAGCGTCACCGGCTGTGCCTTCTGTAAATGTGTAAATCCAGGCATGAATGTATCAATGTTCTCCTCCATAATCCTCTGAAGAACACACAGCAAGTCATACAGCAATGTATCTGTCGTCTGTATTTCCCCGCGGATATACATGCGCATGTCAAGCGCTACCTGATCGTTGCGGCTGCGCCCAGTATGAAGCTTCTTCCCAGTATCTCCGATCCGCTCAATCAAATTCGCCTCGACAAAACTGTGAATATCCTCGTATTCCGATGTGACCGCGAGCGCTCCAATTTCTACGTCTCGCAAAATCCCGCTCAGCCCATCCAGAATCTTATCACATTCCTCCTGCGTCAGAATCTCCTGTTTCGCCAGCATTTTCACATGAGCCATACTGCCCTCGATATCCTGACGATACAGTCTTTTGTCAAATAAAATAGACGCGTTGAACTCATAGACCATCTGATCGGTCTGTTTCGTGAAGCGTCCTCCCCACAACTGTGCCATTTTTCCCTCTCTTCTGATCGAGCGTCACGCTCGATGATCCGTCATATTTTCCTCTACAGTATTCCCAAATGCTGTAGACTGTCCCGAACACCAAGTCTACCATATGCAGGTCATTCATGCAAGTAAATAATACAGGGCTACTGCAGACACCGAAACACGCCATCTGCAGCAACCCATTATTCCACGAAACCAAATCCAAATATACAGATTAATAAGAAACAACCTTCGTCCCGTACGGAAGCCTCTTCAAGTATGCAAAGTCGGCCGCACTCAATCTGACACAACCATACGAGAGAGCGCCCCATGTGTTCCTATCCAGGTAGCCATGGAAAGCCTGCCCCCACTCTTTGTATGGGTTCCAATAGAAGTAGATATGCGCCGGATCCCCGCGGTCGAGAAGTTCATACTGCCCAACTGCTGTATGTCCCATCGGACCTCCTATGATGCACTGCGCAACACGCTGTTCCTTCCATCGTCTTTGCGAGCCCACAAAGAAGTGAACGCTTCCTGTATACTGGCTGATCCAGATCAGATAATTCGTCTTGCTAGTATATCCGCCACAGTTGATAAACGACTCTGCCTGATTCTTACTGTAGTATGTATATGACGGAGCCAAATACAATTCTCCATAATTAAGATAGGAGCCATTTACCGTGTACGTGCTCCCCTGCTGTCCTCCGCTGAACAACAAAGTGGCATCAATGGGACCACTGGCATGATACGCCACAAGTACTCTCGTTCCCTTCTTGAGCGCGACATTCTCGCCTGTCTCTTTGTCTTTCGCTATGACATCCCGGTTCAGCCACGCCTGCCATAGTCTTCCATGCACAACTTCCAGCTTTTTCCCTTTTACTTTAAGCTCATTGGACTTTGTCGAAAGAACTCGTTTGCCTTTCTTTATCCTGTAGCTGCGAAGCATGTATTTGTAGGATTCACCCTCCGGGATGCTGACCAAGCAGCTGGTATCCTGCAAAGTCTGGAGCTTTTTATATTTGCCCTTTTTCTTGTTGTATCGATACAGAATGTATCCGTCTGCCTTCTCCGTCTCATCCCACTCGAGATACGCATATCCATTTCCATAGCAGAGCACACGGAGCGTCTGAGGTTCGACGTCTACTGGCGGAGAGCCTTCCTCGTTCTCCACGGTCTTCCGGCCATTTTGCAGGTATGCAAATATCTGGAATGAAAACATCCTCCCAGGCCTGAGCGCCACTACGCATCTGCAATCCGTCGTAGTCGCTATAGGCTTTCCCCCTATGATCTCGCTCGTCTCCGAATCGACTAAGTAAACATTGTATCCCGTGGCATTCTTCGCTCTGGTCCACGTCAGAGTCGCTCTGGTTCCCGTCACATCAGTGGCTATCACCGTCTCGACAAAGCCTGGCTTCACAGCTGCGGATGAAAGCAGCGCCGGCGCAAATGCCAGAACAAATGCAACCAAAAGCAATCCTCTGATCCTCTTAAGTGATAACTTCCTCATCCTGATCCTCCCACTTGTCATGGTTCATTATAATATATCATTTCCAGGTTTTCATATACCTGTCAATATTTTCTGAAATATCATAACAAAAATGCTATTGGGTGTCAAGCTTGCTCAATTAAATTTTTTGTGTGGTTTCCCTCATAGTTTATTATGTGCCATCTGCCCTTTTATTGTTGTATTTGGTTCTTGTTTTCACCTGTCAGTTCTGTTAAAATGGCACAAAGCTCATATATGTATTCTCACGTCCCGGCAAAGGACGAAACAAGGAGTCGACAGCCATGAATATACGTGCCAAAAACACAGATCCATTTTACCGTCAGATTTTCAGACTGACGCTTCCTATTGTCGTTCAGAATCTGCTGAGCGCCGCGGTGAGTTCGGCTGATGTCGTCATGCTCAACAGTGTCGGACAGTCGGCGATCTCCGCCGTCTCTCTTGCGTCTCAGTACGCGAGCGTCCTCTTCATGATTTTCTACGGGCTCGGCACTGGCGCCACGATGCTGAGCGCACAGTATTGGGGAAAGAAGGACATCCACGCGATCGAGCTTGTCGAGGGCATCGCCCTGCGCTTCTCCCTTGCAATCTCCACTGTGTTCTTGCTCTGCACACTGTTCGTACCGGACTGGATGATGCGCGTGTTCACAAATGATGCGGAGCTGATCTCACTCGGCGCGTCATATCTTCACATCGTCGGCTTCAGTTATGTGTTCTGGAGTATCTCAGAAATCTACCTGGCATCGCTTCGCAGTGTAGAACGTGTAACGATCAGCACTATATTGAACGCCCTCGCATTGGGGCTGAATGTCTGCCTGAACGCAGTCTTCATCTATGGACTGTTCGGCGCGCCAAAGCTCGGAGTTTCCGGCGTCGCGCTCGCGACAAGCATTTCCCGCGGCATACAGCTCTTCTGCTGTATTCTTGTATCGCACTATTCAAAAGATGTGAAGCTGCGTTTTTCCTACATATTTGCCCGGAACAAAATCCTCTTCCAGGATTTCTTACGCCTCTCCATACCGGCACTTGGAAACGACCTTTCATGGAGCGTCGCCTTTTCCATGTACTCTGTAGTGCTCGGACATCTTGGAAGTGACATGGTTGCCGCAAATTCCATCGTCGTTGTCGTGCGCAATTTTGCGACAGTTTTCTGCTACAGTCTGGGAAGTGTATCGACCATCTGGCTTGGCAAATTGATAGGCCAGGGTGACATGGACATGGCAAAAAGAGACTCGAAACGATTGGTTTGGCTGACGGTCTTCACCGGCATTCTCGGTGGTATTTTTGTTTTGATCGCATCGCCTTTCGTCCTCAGCCACGCTTCTCTGACTGACCAGGCAATGCATTACTTGAAATACATGCTGCTCATCAACAGCTACTATATTGTGGGAACTGCCCTGAACACGACTCTGATCGCCGGCGTGTTCCGCGCAGGAGGAGACAGCCGTTTCGGTTTCATCTGTGACACAATTGACATGTGGTGCTATGGAGTACCGCTCGGTTTTCTCTCCGCATTTGTCTTCAAGCTTCCCCACCTTGTAGTCTACTTCTTGCTCTGCACAGACGAATTTGTCAAATGGCCGTGGGTCATCGCACACTACCGCAGCTATAAATGGCTGCACAATGTGACGAAGGAATATGAATAAATAGACTCCCGGCAATTGCTCAAAGTCAAAACAGAACTCAAAATCGCAGGGCCTCGGCAGGCATCCTGCAGCGGAGAACACGATATGATACAGAATCACAGAAATTATCAGCGAGAGCTGGACCGCATCCTGAACGAACTTGGCAGCAGAGAAATTTCTGACAATCCCACGCCGGAAACCGCTCTGCGCGAATCCGGCGTCCCGGCCAGGCAGAACGTGCTTCACACGGCCGGAACACCCTCGCTCCTGCTCCACAGCTGCTGCGCGCCGTGCAGCAGCTATGTGCTGGAATACCTCTCCCGCTATTTCCGAATCACAGTCCTCTATTACAATCCGAACATCTACCCGGAGGAGGAATATTTTCGGCGCACAGAGGAGCAACAGCGCCTGATCCGGGAAATGCCCCTGCCGAACCCCGTTCAGTTCCTGGAAGGGCGTTTTGAGCCTGCTGAATTCTACACGGCGATCCGCGGTTTAGAGCACATCCCGGAGGGTGGCGACAGATGCCGCGCCTGCTTCCGTCTCCGCCTTGACGAGGCGGCCCGGATTGCCTCCGAACGCGGCTTCGATTATTTCACCACTACCCTAACGATCAGCCCGCTCAAAAACGCTGCGGCGCTCAACGAAATTGGCGAAGCGCTGGCGGATGAGTACGGGGTTCGCTGGCTTCCCTCCGATTTCAAAAAGAAAAACGGCTACAAGCGTTCCATTGAGCTCTCCGCTGAGTACGACCTGTATCGTCAGGACTATTGCGGCTGCGTGTTCTCCAAAAGAGAAAGGGAGCATCAGAAAGCAGACCAGGCTATCTCTCCTTCCCACGCAGACACTTCTTCTCCACGAGATTCAGCGCACCGTACAGCAACATAGCAATCACGCAGAGAATTACGATGGACAGAATTACCCAATCCAGCTTGAATACCTGGCTTCCGTATATGATCAAATACCCCAGCCCCTGTCTGGCTCCGATGAATTCTCCAATCACAACGCCTACCAGGCACAGACCGATATTCACCTTCATGACACTGATCAAAAGCGGCACTGTACCCGGCAGGATTACTTTTGTGAGCACGTCGCGTTTCGTCCCCTGCAGTGTGTAGATCAGCTTGATCTTGTCCGGGTCCATCTCTCTAAAACCGGTGTAGAGATTCAGGATGCTTCCGAAAATTGCGACGGACATGCCAGCGACGATGATGGACTTCATGTTCGCGCCCAGCCACACAATCAGAAGCGGGGCAAGCGCGGATTTGGGCAGACTGTTCAAAACAACAAGATACGGTTCCAGGATCTCGGACAGCTCCGTGTTGTACCACAGAAGTACGGCCGCTCCGGTCCCGAGCAGGACAACACAGCCAAAGCTCACGAGCGTCTCCGCGAGCGTGATCCCTACATGCCGGAAAATGCTTCCATCTCTCCACATCTCACAGAAGGTTTTGGCCACACGCGAGGGACTGCTAAAGATGAATCCGTCGATCCAGCCAAGTCGAACGGCCGTCTCCCACAGCACAAGAAACACGACAAAGATCAGAACCTGCGCCGCCGTGATACGGTACTGTCGGTTGCGCAAAGAACGCAGATACGTGTGCTGCGTCAGAGATACTTCGGGTGCCGTAAAACTGCTCTCACGGATCCAAGCAGCTTGAATCTCGGTCGTCCTGTTCCGACACTTCCGTGAATTCTTTTTGATTGTCTCTGCACTATTCCTCATTGTCATTCATCTCCTCCCACAGAAGGTTGAAATACTCCTGAAATTCTTTTGTGCTTCTGCGCGCAAGCGGAGAAAGACCCTCCTGCTCAAACTTCAACTCCAGTATTTTTCGAATGCTCGCCGGGCGCTTCGTCAGAATGATAATGCGATCCGCCATGCTGACCGCCTCAGAAAGATCATGGGTCACCAGCAATGCCGTCTTTTTCTCCCTGTGCAAGATAGCTGACACGTCGTCGCACACTGCAAGTCTCGTCTGAAAGTCCAGCGCCGAAAACGGCTCATCCAAAAGCAGCAGCTCCGGGCCGAGTGCCAGCGTCCGAATCAACGCCGCTCTCTGTCGCATTCCTCCGGACAGTTCGCTCGGCCGTGCGTCGCGAAAACGCTCCAAGCCGTAGTCCCTCAACATCTTGTCAATCCTCGCCTGGCTTTCTTCATCCAGCCGATGTTGAATCTCCAGGCCAAGTGTGACATTTCGGTAGACTGTACGCCATTCAAACAGATGGTCTTTCTGTAGCATATAACCGATCTTTTCACGCAGGGCAGATCCCTCCGATGCGGTATTGTCGACGGCAAAATCACCATTATATGAAATTGACCCGCTCTCGGGAGAAAGCAATCCGGAAATCAAAGAAAGCAGCGTGGATTTTCCACAGCCGCTCGGTCCTACTACCGCAATGAATTCTCCCTGCTGCACCTGAAACGATATATCCTGAAGCGCGCACGTCTCACCACCCCTGCTGTGATACGCGTAACATACATTTATGAGTTCCAACAACGGTCTCACATTTTGACACCTCCTGTCATCGCTATGTCCCGCCAGTCACCACATATGTGACTGCAAGCATATGCTCCTTATAGTCCATGATATGAAACAAGAGGGGGTGAGTGTGCGAGGTAGTTCGGAAACAATTTTAAATAGACAGTCGGAGAAATATTTACAAATCTCTACAAGTTTTCATTGATTTTCTGGAATATCATGTTATAATGGTTTCTGTATTGACGAATACGGAGATTGCATGGAAGCATAGCTCAGCTGGGATGAGCGCTCGCCTGACTAGCGGGAGGTCAAGGGTTCGAGCCCCTTTGCTTCCATTTCTCTTTGGGGCATTGGCGCAGCTGGGAGCGCGCCACACTGGCAGTGTGGAGGTCACGGGTTCAAGTCCCGTATGCTCCATCAAAACGCGAAGCAGACGAACCCTGCAGAGGGCTCATTGGCTCCGCGTTTTTGTTTTTCCTGATTTCCTTTAATCTGTTTTCGGGAATCGCACGCGGATGCAAAGCACTCCCTCCTCATACTCCGCGCTGATCTCTCCTCCTAATTCCCCCGTGAGCAATTTCGCGATGGACAGCCCGAGCCCCGTCGAAGCCTGAGCACTGTCCACCGTGTAAAATTTTCCGAACAGCTGCCTCGTCTTTAGTTCGTCCAAATTAGAAGCATGGTTCAGAAACGTAATCTCCCCCTGCTCTGTCAGATTGATCTTCAAGTCTCCGTCACTGTATTTCGCTGCATTGCTCAAAATATTCCCGAAGATCCGTGAAAGTGCGTTCCGGTTCAGGTTACGCCAGACCTTCTCCTCCGCTATCGCAATCTCTGGCGTGATATCACACTGCGTGATCACCCCATAATAAGCAGCAATGCTGTCCTCCAGCACGTCGTTCAGACAGATCTCTTCCCTCGGGATCTCACGGATCGCAGATTTTGCCGCCGAGTAGCGCAAAAGCTCCCCGGTCAGATCCCCCATCGCCTGGGTGCGCTCCTCTATAATCGCAAGATACTCCGCCGCCTTTCCTGACAGCTTCTCTCTCTTCATAAGCTCCAGATAGCCGCGGATCGCAGTCAGGGGTGTCCGCAGGTCATGTGAAAGGTTCGTCACTGCCTCCTTGAGTTCCAGATCACCCTGCTGATATCGTTGCCGTTCTTCGCGCAGCATGCGCAATTCCTCATTCAAACCGGCTGCGAGCTCCCGCATGGCCGAATCGCGGCTCGAAAGGTCGAGCAATGTGTTTGTGTCCTCAGAGAGCTTTTCACCCAGACTGCTGTGGATCTCGCGCGCCGAGCGGCGCAGAAAATGCACCTTTCCACCCAGAAAGATTACTATTCCAAACAGTATCACAGTCAAGATCCACAGCCAGATCTCCATGCTCGCATCCTCTCCTAACGTCCCCAGCCAACGCAAATCGCCCAGGCAACTTTCTTTCAATCTGCGTTCCCGCTTCACACACGTTCTTTGTCTTAGTTCAGATCTTTCCTCAGAAACAGCCAGATCCCGGCTCCTGTCACGAGCAGGAACTCGACCGCCGAGGCGATGGGCCAGCGCAGCGGATGCAGACCATCCAGATTCGAAATCTGGATGCACTGTCCCATCGGCATGACGTCATGCATCCACTGATAGACCTCACGCTTCGTCCCCTTCAGATAGCGTGGGTTCGGCGTCTCCTCCACCTCCAGAGGCTGATAGGTCTCCGAGTCGATCAGCGTGTAGCTCATGTTATTTTCCGGCTCGCTCAGTCTGTTTTCAATCGACGCGCTTACATACATCATGCCAAGTATCAGCAGAATCCCCAGCACCACACCCATAGTCCGGCTCGCGCAGAGCATCACGAGCAGCGTCAGGATTGCAGCAAACACGCAGACCACGCAGATCAGGCAGAACGTATACCACGCGATCGTCACAAGACTGCGTCGGAAAATGCCCAGCAGCGGAATTCCGACCAGCGCCGTCGCCGCGAAATGCGACGCGACGGCAAGCAGCCCCGAACATATCGAGACAGCCAGCGCCGAAAGATAGATGGATACCCGCTCATGGCCGATGACAAGCTTGTTGCGGATCGTCCCATAACTAAACTCTTCTCCGAGAAACAATCCGCAGATCACCGCGAGGGCGAGTCCGAATTCTGGAGACGAGGAAAACGCCTGCTGCGCCAGCTCCTGTTCAAATCCGAATTTCTGCAGGGAGTTCCAGCAGTCATAGTAGTTATAGGAGTCGATCGCAAAAACGGCCGCCACGCAGAGCCAAAGCATCCGACTGCGCATCAGCCGGAAAAGATCCGCCGAGATCAGCTTACGCATCGCGCTCACCTCCCATCAGACCCATGTAGAAGCTCTCCAGGCTCGCCTCATGCTCCTGAACCGAGAGAAGTTCGCAGTCCTCCCCGGCAAGCGCAAGCGCGAGCTGCGACACATTCACCGCGGCATAAATTTCCGCCTGTGTCTCCGAGAGGATGCGGTACTCTACGCCCATCCGGTCGAGCACGCGCGCGAGCGGCCTCGTGTCCGTGACCGTCAGCTGAGCGCACTTCCTGTTCTCCCTCTCCAGCTCCTGCGCGCTCAGCTCTCGCACCATGTGTCCCCGGTCGATAAAGCCGTAATGCGTCGCGATCCTTGCCAACTCGTCGAGGATATGGCTCGAGATCAGCACTGTGATCTGGCGCTCCCGGTTCAAGCGCAGAATCAGCTCGCGGATTTCCACGATCCCCTGCGGGTCAAGCCCGTTCATCGGCTCGTCCAGCACAAGAAAGTCCGGATCCCCCGCAAGCGCGACGGCGATCCCAAGCCTCTGCCTCATGCCGAGGGAAAACCTTCCCGCTTTTTTTCGTCCCGTATCCTCCAGCCAGACCAGAGCCAAAAGTCTCTCAATCCCCTCGTCGGACGGCAGTCCCAGGATCCGGTACTGATACCTCAGATTCTCCTCTGCCGTCATGTCTGGGCAGATTGACGGCTGCTCAATGATCGCTCCCATCCTGCGCCTTGCGCGCGCAATCTCCAGGTCATTGCTGTCCCTGCCGTACAGCGTATAGCTTCCGGATGTCGGCGTCTGCAGCCCGCAGATCTGCCGGATCAGCGTCGTCTTTCCTGCCCCGTTTCTGCCCACAAAGCCGTAAATCGCTCCGCGCGGAACGTTCATCGTGAGACCATCCAATGCTTTGCAGTGCCGATAAGCCTTCGTCAGGCCATTCGTTGTCAACACATGTTCCAAACTATTGTCCTCCTTTTCCGGGACGGTTCTAAAAAGGCTCCGGTCACTTGGCCTCGCTGGAGTTTCCTCCATCCGCCCCTGCCGGAAGTATTATAAGCAAAAAGCATAAAGAAAGCGGTAAAGGGGTCCGTAAAGAAATGGTAAAGATTTACGCTTTCATCCGGAATCCGATCCCCCATACCGCCTCGATATGATCCCTGCCGTCAAGCTCGCGCAGCTTTTTCCGTAGGTTACTGACATGCATCTTTAGCGAACTCTCCGTGCAATCCGGTGTGTCTTCACTGACGCGCTCCAGCAGCTGTGATTTCGAAAGTACCTGTGACGGGCTCTGCATCAGAAGCCGCAGAATCGCAAATTCTGTGCGCGTCAGGTGGACGACGGCTGTCGTCGCGGCTGCCTTTACAGCTGTTGCCGCAGCCGTCTTTGCGATCGCCAATTCGGCAGATACCGGCTCTGATGTCCCGCCTTCCGGGCCTCCTGCTTCCCCTTCGAACGTAACTGTATGCAGGTCAAGATCCAGCACAAGATTTTCAAAGCAAAGCCTCTGCGCCGATGTCCTTCCCTCCGTCATGCGCAGCTGCACCGCAATCCGCGCGAGAAGCTCCGACAGGTCAAACGGCTTCGTCACATAATCCGCCGCACCGCCGAGCAACAATGTCACCTTGCTCTGCACATCTGTCTTTGCGCTCACAACGATCACCGGTATTCCCGATATGCGTGGCAACAGTTCTTCTCCGTTAAGGCCCGGCAGCATCAAGTCAAGCAGGATGAGATCCGGCATTTCTCGATCCAGCACGTAAAGAGCTTCTGTACCGGAATACGCGCGCAAAACCTCATAGTTTTCTCTGCGAAGCGCCTCCTCCAACATATTTCCAATATGAAGATCATCGTCTATGATTAGAATTTTATTCAACATATCCCTCCGTATGTTTCTCCTTCAGCGCAATTCCTGGTAAGCCTCTACCTGAATCCCATCGTCTGTTCCATCGCCTGTGAGCCCTCAGTGCAATTCCTGGTAAGCCTCTACCTGAATCTGCTCAAAAGTGCTCATGCTATGATAAATCTCTGCCGCCATATCAATGAGCGGAAAGGACGCCACCGCTCCGCTGCCCTCACCGAGGCACATGCCAGCGTCCAATGCCGGAGAAAGCCCAAGCTCCGTGAGCACTCTGCGGGCTGCCGGCTCCTTCGAGACATGCGTCGCGATCATATATCCAACCGCCGCCGGACAAAGCCTAGCCGCCAGAAGCGCTGCCACCGACGAAATAAATCCGTCGATCAATACCGGAATATGACAATAAGCCCCGCCGAGAAACAATCCGGCGATACCGGCAATGTCGAAGCCCCCGACACAGGAGAGAATTGTCAGAGGATCCTGCTTCGTCAGATTCCAGCGCTCTATTGCCTCCTGAATCACGCAAATCTTTTTTCTTAGTCCATCGCTTGAGAGCCCTGCACCACGTCCTGTCATCTCTTCAGCCGAAACGTCCAGCAAAGAAGCTGCAACCGCACTCGATGTTGTCGTATTTCCAATTCCCATCTCACCTGTCGCAACAAGGCGGTATCCTTCTTCTTTTAGTTCACACACAAGTCGAATCCCTGTCTCGATCGCAGACACTGCTTCCTTGCGCGTCATCGCGGGTTCACGGGCAAAATTCTTTGTCCCGTAGGAAATTTTTCGCTTCTCTACGCGTGGGGTATCTGTCGCCATGCCAATGTCGATCGGACGGATTGCGGCCCCACTCATTCGACACATGATCGCCGCACACGATCTCTCATCCAAAAAATTCTCAGCGACGATCGCCGTAACCTCCTGTCCCGTCTGCGTCACACCTTCCGCAACCACTCCATTGTCCGCGCACATCACAGCCAGAACTTTCTTTTCTGTCTCCACCTGCGCTGAGTGCTGCGCTCCGGCAATCCGCACGACCACATCCTCCAGCCATCCGAGACTGTGCAGTGGCTTGGCGATCCTGTCCCATCGACTCTGCGCAAGCCTGGCTGCTTCACCGTCACTTTCTGTGATTTGGCACAAAACATATTCCAGTGTAATTTCTGTATTCATCCGGGTTCTCCTAATCCGCTTATTTGCTGTTATCTGTTCATAAATCTGCTTTTATCTGTTTATAAATCAGCCTATCGTTTTCATTTGTTCACACTTGCGTTATTTACATTATGACAAGTATCCGCATAAAAAAGGAATGTTTCCTTTGTGAATCGGCAATTCACAACAGCAAAACATTCCCTCTTCTCCTGAAAAAATTCTCACAACATCATTTACGCTTCCACCACCAGACGTGGGCTTCCCGGCGCCTCAAACAATCGCTCCAGTTGGCTCAGCATGATTGGTCTAGAGAAAAGAAATCCCTGATACGTATTTGGCTTGTAGGAATCTACCACTTCCAGCGTCTCGACATCCTCAACACCCTCCACGCACACAGAAATGCCAAAATCTCTCGCACACTGTATCGTAGACTTAAGGATATACTGATCGGCCGGATTTACAACGATATCCGCAATAAACTTTCGATCTATCTTGATCGAGTCAAATGACAAATCTCTCAAAAGCGCCAGGGAGGAATGTCCTGTCCCAAAATCATCCGCAGCGATACGAATGCCCCTCTCTCGCAGATAATCTAAATTCTCCTGCAAAACCGTCTGCTGAACCGAACTACAGTGCTCCGTCAGCTCAAGAATCAAGTTCTGTGGTGGGAAATCCATCTTCTGCACAATTGAGATCACGTCTGTCTTGAAGTCGACGTGCTCCAGCTGCCGGTACGAAACATTCACACTGATCTTGAAATCCGGATGGTTCTGCACAATCGGCTTGGTACTCGCGAGTGCCGTCTGCAGAATCCAAAGTCCCAGTTCATAGAAGCACCGGTCGTTCTCCAAAATCGGAATGAACTCAATCGGCGGGACCACACCCCAGACATCATCCTTCCAGCGAACCAGAGCCTCCGCGCCAATGACAGTCCCATCGATCTGCACCTGTGGCTGATACATGAGATAAAATCCGCTGAAATCCTTGTACAGCACACTTCGAATGATCGCATCGATCATCTCCAGCTTTCGCCTTGCACTGCCATGTAACGTATCATCAAAGTATACTAGTTCGCCCTGTTCTTCCTGCTTTGAAATGCCGAGCGCATATTCCAGCTCCGCCAGAACCGCGGTCTCTTCCATCTCAATCTTTCGGAAGCTCAATGCTCCACCACAGAGGACAAGGCTGACCCTAGATTCCCCAAGATAAAGCTCATTTCTGGCGATGTCGCTCGCTTCCTTGTACAGCGATTGCGTCTCCTCGCGCCCTGCAATCTCTGTCATAAGTACAAACTTAGTCCCGTTCAGCCGGAACACCATCCCTCGATTCCGCATCAGTTCCCGCAGCTTCTGTCCAAATTTCTGGAGGACTTGATTTCCACAAATATAGCCATATGTATTATTTATTCTGCGGAACTGACTGATCCCGACGACAAGAAGATTCACCGGCTGCTTCACAGCCTTGCATTTGCGCAGGGTCTCCATAAATTTATAAACGTTGTAAAGGCTCGTCACATGATCTACATCATCAATCACCCCATGATTGTAAATAGTGCCTGCGAAGATATCCGGCCCAAGTCCGTCCCCTTTCAGCAAATAACCTTTACAAGTACATACAATGTAATTTCCCTGTTTGTTTTTTGCGCGGTATGTCACATCATGGTTTTGCTTCTCTCCCGAGAAGACCGCATTGAGATCCTGCAAATAGAGCTCCCGGTCATCCGGGTGAATGCATTCGAGCCAAATATTCCCGGCATCGTACATGTACTCTCCCGGAAGGCCGAACTCCTCCACGATCGACTTTGACCAGCGGGATACATTTGTATCCATATTGCACATAAACAGATAACGCTCGTCTGAAGATTCGGCGAACGCCTCAAACGCCCGGCCGCCCAACCCGATCATATCCGCTGCTGGTCTCCAGGCACCCTCCGTCCTTCTTTCTTCTGATGGCTTCTCTTCCTCAGTGCCTCCATCCGCAAACTGATGCGCCAATGCATCCTGATGCCTGAGGCCTTCTCCTAGAAGACACAGTTCTTCCCCTAAGCGATGCAGATTCTCAGGAAGCTTGTCAATCTCCAATGATGCTTCCTGCGGTGCATAGATCAAATCCCGGACATATTCAAATAAAAGCTCTTCCCCATTTAGCTTCTTCATCTTGTCAGTCCTCTTTGTGGTTACAAACAATAATCCACTATCATTGTAACGCCTTTGGGGATATCTGTCAATTTCATTTTTCCATTTTATACAGAAATTTCTCCATTTTACAAAGAAGTTTTTCCATTTTATACAAAACTTTTGCTTAAAATCAATTTTCTGGTGTAAACAAATATATATTCCTATTCACAAAATAGTCACCAAAAATCGAAAATGAAATAAGTTGCCCAGCCAAACTCACTGTCGTTCATAATAAGCAAGCCCGTCGGTCGGCTCAAAATAGGTACGAATATATCCCTTTTGGGATACGACGACAAACTCATTCGACTCCTCGAGATAATAGACGTCGTCTCCATCCTCAGCCTCCAGCTTGTGAAGCGCATCCGGGGAAGCGATCACACGGTTTGCCCCGGCCACATAAGCCTCTTCATCCTCGAATCCCATCTCGACGCCGTGCCGCTTAAAGTGATCCTCCAGCTGTTCCTCCGTGCGGAAGGTATACTGGATCTCCTGGTCTTCTGCCTGTCCCTGAGGCTGTGCAGTTTGACCGTCTACCTGCTCTTGCTGCGTTGTCGAATCGCTTGCCTGCTTCTGCTGCGTTGTCTGGTTGCCTGCTTGCTCCTGTGTCATCTGGCTTGTCCCCGTCTGACCGTTTCCCCCGTCCGACCGTGTCGCAGTCCAGGCTCCGAACCCGATTACCGCCGCACAGATTAGAACAGCCAATGTCGCCGGAACTCTCTTTCTCCGTAGGTCCTTGTACAACTTCTGCGCCTCCTGTACATTGTCTATGCCGCTCTTCTTGTCCTTCTTTTGGAAATTGTTATTCCTTCCGCTCATCTATTTCCGTGCTCCTTTCCAGATCTATCTGCTTTATTGTAGCCTGCTCTATTATAGCCTGCTTTGTTATAACCTGCTTTGTTATAACTTGTTCTATATATAGCCAATTCTATATACAACTATATAACCAATTCTGTTATGACCTGTTCCGCTATACATTGTCCTCATCGCCGTCCCGTGAAGCAGTACCAGGCAAATCTGAAATCACTTTGATAACCAACCTTTTTGTGATATTTCCTGCCACTTCGCCCGCGGTGCCCGTCGCCCCTGCACATAAGACCTTCCCGAGCGTCGAAGCGTCACTTCCATCCTCTTGCGTCAGCTCGCAAAGGAATCCGTGTGCATTCGGCACCTGCCAATCAAAATAATCCCGGTGCGGCCGGGAATATCGGTCAAGAATCGCCATGATCGTCCCGCCATGTACCACAAACGCTACCACATCCGCGCCGCAACTGAGCATCCTCCTGCAACACACTTCAAACGCCGCACAGCATCTGTCCACAAACGCCTCCCTGCTCTCGCCTCCCGGGAAAGCGATTGCGCCGCCGCTGTCAATCCACGCCTGGTACCGGTCATCCCCCTGTAACTCCTGATAATTCTTATACTCAAAGTCCCCGAACGCACACTCCCGCAGCCCAAAGCACTGCTCCGGCCGCTTTTCCGGAAAAAGGATCTCTGCCGTCTGCGTGCATCGCTTCAGCGGACTTGTGAACACAAAATCCGGCACCGGATACTGCCCGCGCATTCTGTGAAGCTCCCGGGCTGCCTCCTCCGTCAGGACTTCATCCGTGGATCCGACATAGCGATGTTCCATATTTCCGGCTGTAGCGCCGTGCCGTATGAGACAGACCTTCATGTCTGGCTTTCTCCCTTCTATCTGGCTTCCTGCTCCAATCCTGCTCTGATTCTGATCTAATTCTATTCCAATTCTAGTCTGATTCTGTCCCGTCTTCCCTCTCTTATCCTCTTTGCTCCAGAATTCTGTATATCGCATCCATATCCATATGTTCTCTCAACCCATCGGCAAGCAAGTCATACTGTGTCTCCTTAAACGCGGCAAAATCGACCACCGTCCCCATCTCTTCCATGATCCCCTTCCTCTTCGCCAAAGCACGCACAACACCGGCCGCAACTTGCTCATTGTCAAAAATCCCATGGACATAAGAACCGTAGACATCTGTCCCGGTAGCCCCTTCCTGCCTGCACTCCCCTGTAATTCTGTCTTCGATCTCTGTCAGCGGAACGACACCCTCCCCAAGCGTCGTCCGTCCCATATGAATCTCATATCCGATAATCTGTGTGCCTGTCAGCGATTCAAAAGTGCCCTGTGGGCAGAGAATCTTGCCCTCCACGCGCGTCCGCGCTTTCTCAGCCTCAAACACAGTCTGCGTATCGAGAAGCCCCATTCCGCGAACGCTCCCGCCTTCCTCCACGCCGGCCGGATCGGATATGCTCTGCCCTAGCATCTGATATCCTCCGCACACGCCAAAGATCACGCTTCCCGCTTTGTGCGCCTTCAAAACTGCGGCCTCCAGACCGTTTTGTCGCATCCAGAGCAGGTCACGCATCGTGTTCTTCGTCCCTGGAAGCAGAATGAGATCGGGATCGCCTAACTGCTGTACCGCAGACACATAGCGCAGCGATACCCCCTCAATCCCTTCAAAAACATTGAAATCCGTAAAATTGGAAATACGCGGAAAACGGATCACCGCGATATCGATCAGCTCCACCTTCTGTGATCCATCCAGTCGTTCACTCAGACTGTCCTCATCCTCCAGGCTGACATGGAGATACGGCGTGACGCCGATCACCGGAAGCCCAGTCAACCGTTCCAGCATCTCCACACCCGGATCGAGGATCGTCTTGTCCCCACGGAATTTGTTGATGATGAGCCCCTTGATCCGCCTTCGCTCTTCCTCTTCCAGAAGAGTCACCGTGCCAAACAGCTGCGCGAAAACCCCGCCACGGTCAATGTCTCCGACCAACAGCACCGGCGCATCTGCGAGTTTAGCCATCCCCATATTCACAATATCGTCCTGCTTCAGATTGATCTCTGCCGGGCTCCCGGCGCCTTCCATCACAACAATATCGTATGTCTCATCCAGCTGCCGGAACGCCCTCATGATCTCTGGAACCAGCGATTTCTTGATCTTGAAATAATCCCTCGCGCTCATCGTCCCGACGACTTCGCCGTTCACAATCACCTGTGAGCCGACATCATTGGTCGGCTTGAGCAAGATGGGATTCATCGCGACGATTGGTTCCACACCAGCCGCCTCCGCCTGCATGACCTGTGCGCGCCCCATCTCGAGGCCTTCTCTCGTGATAAAAGAATTGAGCGCCATATTCTGTGATTTGAACGGGGCGACCCGGTATCCGTCCTGCCGGAATATTCTACAAAGCCCCGCTGCGATCACGCTTTTCCCGACATTTGACATCGTCCCCTGAATCATGATTCTCTTCGCCATCTTTGATCCCCGCCTTAATACTCTTCCGTTAATCTGCAGAATAAGACTGCTTTGTCAGCATCAAAATCTGCGCATGTATCCTCTGTTCACCGGTTCTTCGCTTCCACAAGCACGCGCAGCAGCGCCTCATTCTCTCTTTGGTCACGGACACAGATGCGGAAAAAGCCCGCGTCCAGCCCTGGAAAATTGCTGCAATCGCGGATCAGGAAGCCCTGCTTCAGACAGTACTCTCTCAGATCCGCAGGCCCGCAAAACAGCAGGAAATTCGCCTCAGACGGAAATGCATGATATCCTGCCTCCTTCATCTGGCGCGCTAACCACGCACGATTCTCCTTATTCAACCGTGCGCTCTCCTGCGCGAAGGCAAGCTCACTCGCCGCCTGGATCGCTGCCGCCTGTGCCGGAAGCGAGACA
>CANQEB010000017.1 GCA_947594085.1 uncultured Lachnospiraceae bacterium
GACTGCATGGGCAAAAGGCCTGCCGGAGATGACGCTGCCGCACGAGGGCATGCGACCGACAGCGTTTATCGTGATCTGTCAGGATAAGGATATTCAGGAGTCGTTGACGCGCTTCCAGAAGGATGTAGGGATCGCGGCGCAGACGATTTTACTGGCGGCGGTCGAGATGGGACTCGGCGGCTGCATGATCGGAAGTTTCGGGGCGGATTCCGTGCGGCAGGAGCTTGGCCTTCCGGAAAATCTGGCGCCGCTTCTGATCGTCGCAATCGGCAAGCCAGCGGAGAAAATTGTGCTGACCGAAGCGAGCGCGGGCGAATCTGTTGCGTACTACAGGGATGAGAACGACGTTCACTATGTGCCGAAGCGCAGGCTGGAGGATATCATCATCCGACACTGAATTTTTTAGATTTTTTCTGTGCATTTTGATAATGCTGCCTCGTCCGCTACGATCGTAACGTCGTTGTGGAGCTGGAGGATGGAGGCTGGGATCTGCGGTGTCACCGGGCCGAAGAATGCCTGACGCACGATGTCGGCCTTGTCCTCTCCGGAGACGACCACCAGGATCTTGTGTGCGGACATGATAGTCTTGATTCCCATTGTGTAAGCCTGGCGCGGTACGTGATCCTCGGAAATAAAGAAGCGCATGTTGGCTTTTCTTGTGCGCTCGGAGAGTGTGACGCAATGCGTCTCGGTCTCGAATGCGATGCCGGGTTCGTTGAAACCGATATGGCCGTTGTGGCCGAGGCCGAGGAGCTGCAAATCGACACCGCCGACCGAGTGGATAATTTCGTTGTATTTGCGGCAGGCAATTTCACTGTCTGCTTCCATGCCGTCTGGCAAGAATGTTCGGTCCGTATCGATGTTGACCTTGCTGAATAGATTTTCATTCATAAAATAATAATAGCTCTGACGGTTGTCTCTGGCGAGTCCCTTGTACTCATCGAGGTTGACTGTCGTCACTTCTGAAAAATCCAGATCGCCTTTGTTGTACCATTCGACGAGTTGACGATAAGCTCCGATTGGCGTCGAGCCCGTGGCAAGCCCGAGCACACACTGTGGTTTCATGATGATCTGCGCGGAGATAATGTTTGCGGCCTTGCGGCTCATGTCGTTGTAATCCTTTGCCCTGTAAAATCTCATAGGTACCTCCTTTTTGACGAAACGGAAAGACGATAGCTGCCGGATATTTTTCTTTAAAAAATTATACCACGACCTTCGTCCCGGTGTAAATCGTTCTCCCGCGATTGTACATTATTATCCACAAAAAAACACGCTCAGGCAAACGGAACAGGGCTCCGGCAGAATGTATTCAGGAGGGACCCGCGTGTCCGCACAAATTCCCTTTCATCGTAATATGATAGTATAGAAGAGTTTTGCGAGGATGACAAGGTGAGATGGGAGAGATACTCGCGGGGCTGCTGCTCCCGCTTCTTGGCACGTCGCTCGGTGCGGCCTGTGCTTTCTTTGTGCGGAAAGAATTGAACCGGAATCTGCAAAAAGCGCTGCTTGGCTTTGCCGCAGGCGTGATGGTCGCGTCCTCGGTGTGGTCGCTGCTGATCCCGGCGATCGAATTGTCCGAGGACATGGGGAGGCTGGCGTTTTTGCCGGCGATCGGCGGTCTGGCACTCAGCTTTCTGCTTTTGCTGGCGCTGGATCGATATTTCCCGCAGCTGTATCCGGGGGATGTTCGGGAAGCAGAGGCAGATCGAAAAAGAATGAATCTTCTGATGCTTGCCGTGACGCTCCATAACATCCCGGAGGGCATGGCGGTCGGAGCCGTTTTCTCGGGGTTGCTTGCGGCACGCGCGGGGATTACGCTGGCCGGAGCGTTTGCTCTGTCGTTTGGCATCGCGATCCAGAATTTCCCGGAGGGTGCGATCATCAGCCTGCCGCTTGCAGGCGAGAGACGCACAGGCCGCTGGTGCGCGTTCGGCATGGGCGTTGCGTCCGGCGTGGTGGAGCCGATTGCCGGAGCGCTTATGATCCTGCTTTCGCATGATATCCTGCCGCTTCTGCCCTGCTTTCTATCGTTTGCAGCCGGAGCCATGCTGTATGTGGTCGTGGAGGAGCTGATCCCGGAGACTGCGCAGGGCCAGTCCGGCAAGCTGGGGACGATCGGTTTTGCGCTCGGGTTCATGGTGATGATGGTGCTGGATGTCGCGTCCGGATAAAAGGAAATGTACGACAGGATGGATAGCGAAATATCTGTTTCTGATTAAAGACGAACTTCTCGAGCAGGGAGTGCCAGAAGAACAGATCCTTGAAATCAACTTTGAAACCGGGGAGTTGGCTACGTACCTTGGCGGGCGTTATGTTGAATTTAGAATCTATCCGTTTTCTTTCCGGGAAGTGCGGGACATGATGCCGGAGACCACGCTGCCGGAACTGTTTCAGATTTACCTCTTAAGAGGAGGTATGCCGTTTCTGTATCAGTTTCCTTTGGACGATTCCGGCTTTCGGCAGTATCTCGACGACATCTATGCTTCCATCGTGCTGAAAGATATTGCCCAGAGAAACCGGATTCGCGACCTTGAACAGCTGAGAAGAGTTCTCCTGTATTTTATTGCGAATGTAGGGAATTCATTTTCTGCTTCGAATATTACAAAATATATGAAAAACGAGAGGCGAAGCATTTCCAGCGAAACGCTGTATAACTATCTGGAGTACTGCAAAGCCGCCTGTCTGCTTCATCTGGTGTCCCGTGAGGATGTAATAGGAAAACAAATCCTACATTTTCAGGAGAAAATATATCTTGCGGATCACGGTTTTCGGGAGGCTGTATATGGGAATAACCTGCGTGATGTGAATCAGACGCTTGAGAATATAGTATATATGGAACTTTTGCGCCGGGGTTATGAAGTTCATGTGGGAAAGGCGGAGAACCTGGAAGTGGATTTTTCAGCGCAGAAGAGCGGAGAGAGGGTCTATGTTCAAGTCAGCTATCTTCTTGCAGGAGAGGAGACGATTGAGCGGGAATTCGGTGCACTGGAGCAGATTAGGGACAATTTCCCTAAATATGTCGTTACGATGGACGAGATCAGTCGGAGCAGGAACGGGATCCGACATTTTAACATCAGAGATTTTCTGCTGTTGAATGAATTTTGAACGGAACAGCGGCTGATACGATATGCCTGAATATTACGGGAAATCCTACAGCGAGGCAGGAAAACACAGCAGGAAAAACACAAACTTCGGGTGTTGACAAAAATGCCGAAGATGATATACTGTTAAAAGCAATGAAATAATGTGAATACGCTGAAGAGAAGAGTAGAATGTGGAAGCATTCAGAGAGAGGGCGGCAGCTGAAAAGCCCTTATGCGGAACCATTTGAAAACTGCCTCTGAGTGACCCCAATCCGGTCCGGTGACTCCGTTATCGTCGTGCAGAGGGATTCTGTGAGAGTTGTTTTGCGCAGTTGGGGCTTTTGCCCTTGAGGATGCCGAGACAATGCCTGACAGGATAACCAGGGTGGAACCGCGATCATGCAAGATGTATCGTCCCTGGCAGCTATGTGGCTGTCAGGGATTTTTTCGTGAAAGCCAGGGACTTTGCGAGGTTAGGTGTGGCCTGCGGTCTGCAAGAAAAGGACATGGAAGCTTATTTGCAGCCGGCTTTTGGAGCGTGGAATGAGAGGCAATGTTCGGAAAGGAGAGAAGGATGAAGGATCAGTTAAAAAGTGTTTTTCTGAGAAGCTGGTCGCCGGCCGAGAAGGGACTTCTGCTTGTGGATGTGCTGTTGTCGGGTGTACTGCTGGGCTGGTTGACGTCGCCGTTTCGGAAGGTGACGGCGGGAAATATGGCGAAATTCTTTGTCGGGCCGATTGACGAAGACGAGGATGATGATGACGGCGCAGACGATGATGACAACGGGGATACGATAGAGATTGAGATTGAAGAACAGTGAGAGTTACAAAAAAGACCGAGATTGCGGCAGCGAGAGCGGCAAGAAACCCGGATTACGGCGATGAGAGCGGCAGGAAGACCGGGATCACGTCTGTGAGAACGGAATAGGATCAGGGATAAAGCTCAGAAAAGATCACGAATGAAGATCAGAAATAAAGATCAGAAATAAAGATCAGAAATAAAGACGACAGGAGGACGAATAACATGATTATCACATTGAAAGACGGCTCAAAGAGAGAGTACACACAGCCGATGTCTGTGATCGACATCGCGGCGGATATCAGCGAAGGTCTGGCGCGTGTGGCGACGGCGGGCGAGGTGAACGGAGAGGTGCAGGATCTGCGCACGGTTCTTTCTGAGGACTGCGAGCTGAATATTCTGACCTTCGACAGCCCGGAGGGCGCGGGCGCGTTCCGCCATACGACCTCGCATATCATGGCGCAGGCGATCAAGCGTCTGTACCCGGATGTGAAGCTGGCGATCGGCCCGTCGATCGCGGACGGATTCTATTACGATGTGGACAGCGACACGCCGATCACGAACGAAGACCTTGAGAAGATCGAGGCGGAGATGAAGAAGATCGTCAAGGAGGCGCTTCCGATCACGCGCTTCACAAAGCCGCGCGACGAGGCGATCGCATATTTCAAGGAGAAGAATGAGCCGTACAAGGTGGAGCTGATCGAGGATCTGCCTGAAGACGCGGAGATCAGCTTTTATCAGCAGGGCGAGTTCGTCGATCTGTGCGCGGGTCCGCATCTGATGTCTACAAAGCCGGTCAAGGCGTTCAAGCTGACCAGCCTCGCGGGCGCGTACTGGAGGGGCAGCGAGAAGAACAAGATGCTCACCAGAATCTACGGTACTTCTTATACAAAGAAAGCCGATCTGGACGAGTACCTGCGCCTGCTCGAGGAGGCGAAGAAGCGCGACCACAGAAAGCTCGGCAAGCAGCTCGGGCTGTTCATGATGCGCGATGAGGGACCGGGATTCCCGTTCTTCCTGCCGAAAGGAATGGTATTGAAGAACACGCTGCTCGACTACTGGAGAGAGATTCACAGAAAGGCGGGCTACGTGGAGATCTCCACGCCGATCATGCTGAACCGTCAGCTCTGGGAGACCTCCGGCCACTGGGATCACTACAAGGAAAACATGTACACGACGGTCATCGACGACACGGACTTCGCAATCAAGCCGATGAATTGCCCGGGTGGCATTCTGGTCTACCAGTCGGAGCCGCGCTCTTACCGCGACCTGCCGCTGCGCATGGGTGAGCTCGGCCTGGTGCACCGCCACGAGAAATCCGGCCAGCTCCACGGCCTGATGCGCGTGCGCTGCTTCACACAGGACGATGCGCACATCTTCATGACGCCGGAGCAGATCCGCGACGAGATCAAGGGCGTCGCGAAGCTGATTGACGAGGTCTACCAGCTCTTTGGCTTCAAGTATCACGTAGAGCTGTCGACCCGTCCGGAGAATTCGATGGGCAGCGACGAGGACTGGGAGATGGCGACCGAAGGCCTGCGCAGCGCGCTCGACGACCTGGGACTCGACTATGTAGTCAACGAGGGCGACGGCGCGTTCTACGGACCGAAGATCGACTTCCACCTCGAGGACTCCATCGGCAGGACCTGGCAGTGCGGCACGATCCAGCTCGACTTCCAGCTCCCGCTGCGCTTCAACTGCGAGTACACCGGAGCGGACGGCGAGAAGCACCGCCCGATCATGATCCACCGCGTGGCATTCGGCTCCATCGAGCGTTTCATCGGCATCCTGATCGAGCATTTCGCGGGCGCGTTCCCGACCTGGCTTGCGCCGGAGCAGGTGCGTGTGCTTCCGATCTCAGACAAGTACATGGATTACGCGGAGAAGGTGAACAAGCGGCTCTTTGACGCTGGCATCCGCACCAGCATCGACACGAAGGCGGAGAAGATCGGTTACAAGATCCGCGAGGCGCAGCTTGCGAAGGTGCCGTACATGCTCGTGGTCGGCGCGAAAGAAGAGGAAGAGGGTCTCGTGTCCGTCCGCAGCCGTTTCGCGGGCGACGAGGGTCAGAAGACAGTTGAAGCCTTCCTTGCGGACATTAAGGAGGAGATCGCTTCCCGCACGACTCGCGAGACGACCGTAAAAGAGGATGAAAAGAAATAGAATCGTGTAAAATGCGTCAGGAAAAGATGCTATAGAACAAAACGAAAGTACTCTCTCAGGCAGTAGTCGGGGGAGTACTTTTTTATGCCAAAGAAAGAAGGGCGTCCGGGCTTTGTGAACTAAACACGAATTCTTTACACCATCTTAACATCGCGGCGCGCTTCCTAACACCAACTTTATAAATTTTGTGCGATACTGGCCTCAGAGAGAAAAAATGGTTGCTGTCTGGGAACGGGCGGCAGCCAAAGAGGTGAGTGCGCATGAAAACACTGTTAAAGACAAAACATTTTTCGTCATTTCAGATTATCATATTAGGTTTTTTGGCAGTCATTCTTCTGGGAAGCTTTCTTCTGATGCTTCCAATCTCCACAAGTCAGCCGGAAGGGGCTTCTTTTCAGGATGCACTCTTTACGGCGACGTCATCGGTCTGCGTGACTGGGCTGGTCGTGCGTGACACGGCGACCTACTGGTCCGGCTTCGGGCAGGCGATAATCCTGCTGTTGATTCAAATCGGCGGCATGGGCGTGATCACGGTGGCGGTGCTGTTCTCAATCGCTTCTGGGAGGAAGATTGGCCTGATGCAGCGACAGACAATGCAAGAAGCGATCTCTGCGCCGCAGGTCGGAGGGATTGTGCGGCTGACCGGATTTATCCTGAAGGCAGTCGCTGTGATCGAAGGAATCGGTTTTCTGTTGTTGCTGCCCGTGTTTGCGCGGGAATTCGGACTCGGCAGGGGATGCTGGTATGCGCTGTTTCACTCGATCTCCGCATTTTGCAACGCAGGCTTCGACTTGATGGGAACGAAAGAACCGTTCTCCTCGCTGACCACATATCACAGCAGTGCAGTCGTGAATCTCACGATTATGGCGCTGATCGTTGTGGGTGGAATCGGGTTTTTGACCTGGGACGATATTCGACGGAACAAATTTCATTTTCGAAAATACAGAATGCAGAGCAAAGTGATTTTGAGCACAACGGCGGCTTTGATCGTGCTTCCGGCGATCTATTTCTTTTTCTGTGAGTATAGCGAGGCGGGGATCAAGGATCGGATTTGGTTGTCTCTGTTTCAGTCGGTGACGACGAGGACCGCAGGCTTCAACACGGCGGACCTCGCGGGAATGCACGATTCCGGGAAGCTTTTGATGATTCTGCTGATGCTGATAGGAGGCTCCCCTGGCTCAACGGCTGGAGGCATGAAGACGACGACCGCGGCTGTGATGCTGGCTACGGCGGTGGCGGTGTTCAAACGACAGGAGTCGGCGCATTTCTTCGGGCGCAGGATTCCGACGGAGAGCATCCGAAACGCGGCAGCGATTCTGCTGATGTACTTGACGCTGTTCCTTACAGGGGCGGCTGTCATCAGCTATATAGAACAAATTCCTCTCCTGACGACACTCTTTGAGACGGCGTCGGCGATTGGAACGGTCGGCCTGACGCTTGGCATTACGACGCAATTGTCTATGGCGTCCAGATTGATTCTGATTCTCCTGATGTTTTTCGGAAGGGTCGGCGGATTGACCTTAATCTTCGCGACGGTGTCGGAGACACAGAAGGCGGCGCTGCATTTCCCGAAGGAGAAGATCACGGTGGGCTGAGAGCGGATGATCGTGCCAGTTGACGGGAAGGACCGCGGATCGGGAGGACAAGAGATACAAGGTTGCACAGAAAAATGAGGCATGTCCGGTGCAAAAAACTGCTGCTTAGGAGATCAGAGGGGCATCGGAGACGGTTTATGCCGGAAAGGATATTGGTATGAAAACAGTATTGTTGATTGGACTTGGAAGATTCGGAAGGCATATCGCGAGGAAGCTTTCAGAGCTGCGCCACCAGGTGATGGCGGTGGATAAGTCAGAGGAGCGTGTGAATCAGGTGTTGCCCTACGTGACGAACGCGCAGATCGGGGACAGCACGGATCGGGCGTTTCTGGAGACGCTCGGTGTGCGGGATTTCGACGTCTGTATCGTGGCGATCGGGGACGATTTTCAGAGCTCCCTGGAGACGACGTCTCTCGTCAAAGAGCTCGGCGCGAAACTCGTAGTCTCCAGGGCTGCACGCGACGTCCACGAAAAATTCCTTCTGCGCAACGGCGCGGATGAGGTTGTCTATCCGGAGAAGCAGCTTGCGTCCTGGACGGCAATCCGCTACAGCTCGGATCACCTTCTGGATTATATCGAGTTGAGTGAGGAGTATGCAGTGTATGAAGTCGAGGTGCCGAAGATATGGTTTGGCAGGACGATCGGCGAGCTCGAGATTCGCAGGAAATATGGCATGAATGTCATGGGGGTCCGCAGGGAGAAGGGCGGAAAGCTGGATCTGAACGTCACGCCGCAGCTTTGCTTTGAGGAGGGCATGACGGTGCTGATCCTGGGGAACCGCCGGGAGGTACAGAAGTACTTTCGCATATAGTCGGAGGCGGCATTGCGAGGAGAAGGGGGCATTGACATGACAGACGTATTATTGTTAGGCATTTTTGTTCTGTGTATTGTGACAGGATATATCGCAGTGAGAAAAAGCGGAGGATTTCTGGAACTTATTTTATTCCACAATCCCAAAGTGTGGTATAATCACGAAAAGAATCCCACCGATGCCGATTCGGTGTCGGATGAGAAATCTGCGGTCTCAGAAAGACAAGGGATTTCCAGGCTGGACAAGGTTCAAGGGAAGTATCACCTTGGTAGGAAGAAAAACTACAGGGCGAAGGACGATGGGACAAAGGGCTATAGAGCGAAGGATTACAGGACAAACGACTACAGCGCGAATGATTACAGGGTGAAGAATTACAGGCCAAAGGATTATAAGGCAGGAATCAAGCATGAGTGGAAAACAAACTGAGGCGGTGCAGGATATGGCCGGCGTTGTCGGGCGGTCGGGCGACCGTGCGGGGAATCATATGGGAGATCATGCGGGAGATCAGACCAGAGAGCATATTCTGGTCTGTCTGTCTTCTGCACCTTCCAACGCGAAGATTATCCGGACGGCGGCACGGATGGCGCAGGCATACCAGGGAACGCTGACGGCGCTCTTTGTGGAGACGCCGGAGTTCGCTTCGGCCGGCACCGAGGATCACGACCGTCTGCAGGCGAACACGCGGTTGGCGCAGGAGCTGGGCGCGGTCACGGAGCATGTCGCCGGGGACGACATAGCATTTCGGATTGCTGAATTCTCACGGCTCAACGGTGTGACGAAGATCGTGGTTGGCCGGAGTAATGTGGCGAGCCGGCGATTTCCGGGGAGGCGGGCGTTGACCGACCGGCTGATTGCCTTTGCACCGAACACAGAGATCTACATCATTCCAGACAGCCTCACGGATTCAGACTACCGTGTGCGCAAAAAACGCTCCGGGAAGCCGATGTTTAGCCTGCTCGACACGGTGAAAAGCATTATTTCCCTGGTGATGGCTACGAGCTTGAGTCTGTTATTCTACAGATGGGGGCTTTCGGATGCCAATATTATCACGGTGTACATTCTTGGTGTTTTGATCACCTCCGTTGTGACAGATCACATGGTCTACGGGGTTTTGGCATCGGTGGCCAGCGTGTTTATTTTCAACTATCTGTTCACGTACCCACGTTATACGCTGCTGGCCTACGACATCGGCTATCCGATGACGTTTCTCGTCATGCTGCTAGCGTCGCTTCTGACCGGAACGCTGGCGGCGCGGATGAAGAATCTTGCGTACCAGTCGGCCAGGAGCGCTTATCGCACCAAGATCCTGCTCGACACAAATCAATCTCTTCAGCATGCGGCAGGCAGGGAGGCGATTGTCCACGCGACGGCAGATCAGCTCTCGAAGCTGACTGGCCGGGACGTAGAGATCTATCTTCCGGAGAACTGCGACCTGGAGCAGCTTTTGTCAGGGGAAGATTCGGACGAACGGCTCTGCTGCCCGATTAGGCTCGGCGGTGTGCTTTATGGCGTCGCTGCCATCGATGTGAAGGGCAATCCGGTGGACGCATTCGAGAACGGGATTTTGATGTCAATCCTGGGAGAATGCGCGCTTGCGATGGAGAATGAGAAGAATGCGCGGGAGAAGGAGGACGCGGCCGTGCTGGCACAGAACGAGCAGCTCCGCGCAAATCTTTTGCGCACGATCTCACACGATTTGCGGACACCGCTGACATCCATTTCCGGCAATGCAAGTAATCTGATGACGAATGGAAAGGATTTTGACGAGACGACGAAGCAGCAGCTCTACACGGATATCTACGATGATTCCATGTGGCTGATCAACCTGGTCGAGAATCTGCTTTCGGTCACCCGAATGGAAGGAGAAGGGGTGAAGCTTCACAGGGATGCGGAGCTGATGGATGAAGTCATCGCGGAGGCGCTGCGGCATATCGACCGCAGGCGGTCAGAACACACAATTGCCGTACAGAATGAGAACGAGCTGCTTTTGGTCCAGATGGACGCAAGGTTGATTGTGCAGGTGATTATCAATCTTGTGAACAATGCCATCAAATATACACAACAGGGTTCTGCGATTACAATCTCCGTGCGAGAGGAGAACCATATGGCGGTGGTCTGCGTCGCCGACGATGGTCCGGGGATCCCGGATGGGATGAAGCCTCAGATTTTTGATCTGTTCTACACAGGAGAGCATCCGGTGACGGATGGAAGGCGCAGCATGGGCCTTGGGCTTGCCTTGTGCAAGTCGATCGTGACGGCGCACGGCGGGGCGATCACTGTAGCCGACGCAGAGCCGCATGGGGCGGTCTTTACATTTACATTGCCGATCAAGGAGGTACAGCTTCATGAATAAATTTCTTGTGCTTGTGATCGAGGACGATGCACCGGTTCGCAACCTGATCACGACGACGTTGAAAACACATGACTATCGCTATCTGACCGCGGAGAACGGAGAGAATGCAATCCTACAGGTGACGTCCCACAACCCGGATGTGATTCTCCTGGATCTTGGCCTTCCGGATATGGATGGTGTGGAGGTCATAAAAAAGATCCGTAGCTGGTCGAACACGCCAATCATCGTGATCAGTGCGAGAAGCGAGGACACAGACAAGATCGACGCGCTGGACGCGGGGGCGGATGATTACCTGACGAAGCCCTTTTCCGTGGAAGAGCTGTTAGCGCGGCTGAGGGTGACTCAGCGCCATTTCGCGATCATGAAGCAGGAGAAGGACAATGATGCCATCTTTGAGAACGGCGATCTGAAAATTGATTACGCGGCCGGATGTGCTTGGCTTGCGGGAGCGGAGCTTCACCTGACGCCAATCGAATATAAATTGCTCTGTCTGCTCTCGAAAAATATGGGCAAGGTGTTGACGCACACCTATATCACACAGCAGATCTGGGGGAGCAGCTGGGAGAATGATGTCGCTTCTCTTCGCGTGTTTATGGCCACGCTGCGCAAAAAGCTAGAGAGCGGACCGGCGGGAAAACAGTATATTCAGACTCATATTGGGATCGGTTACCGCATGCTTCGGGTAGAGTGAACGATTGAGCTGAGATGATCGATACAATTGGGCGCGAACAAGTACGTTTGCGCCTTACTTTTTGTGTCTAATTGCAATTTTTTGGTGACATCTCTGTCAGAAAATGGTATGATAAAACCAAATTATCAAGGGTTTCGGAGGGCCTGCTATGAGCAGTCGCGAGAACGATTTCAAATTAACGGAGTATGATCTGTCCGGCTTCGGGAACTTTGAGTACATTAAGCACTTTGCCGATGAGATGCCGGGCGGATTTTTCATTTACCGCGCAACAGGTAATGAAGATATTTTATATGCCAACGATGCGATGGTGCGTATCTTCGGCTGCGATACGATGCGTGAATTCCGCGAGTGGACAGGAAATTCTTTCAGGGGGATCGTGCATCCGGACGATCTGGACGCGGTGGAGAAGAGCATTGCCGAACAAATTCAGAACAGCCAGTATGATCTGGATTATGTGGAGTATCGGATTATCTGTAAGGACGGCGGGATACGCTGGGTGGATGACTATGGCCATTTCGTGGAAAACGACGAGGGTGGCATTTTCTACGTGTTTATCGGAGACGCGACAGAGAAGAAGAACCGCCTGATGGAGGAGCGCCTGGCCTGGCAGAAGGAGAGCTCGCAGAGGGAAGAGAAATGGAAAAACCAGGTTGAGGTGTACAGCAAGGAGCTTGAGTCGATCAGCCGGGAGCATTTCAGACGGCTGGAGGTGATCGAGGGCCTTAGCATCGACTATGCCTCGATTTTGTACGTAGATCTGAGGGAGGATTGGATCCGGACATATCGCCTGAGTGAGCAATTCCAGGCTCTGTTTGGAGAAGAGAAAAAGCTGTCCGGAGTCAGGCAGTGCATGGAACGCTATATAGACAGATGGGTTCATCCGGAGGATCGGGAAATGTTTTTGGATGCGATTGCCCCTGAGAACATTGGGAAGAAGCTGTTCAACAGGAATGCGTTTCAGATCCACTATCGCATTCTGGTGGAGGGCCGTGAGGCCTATCGGCAGATGCACGTGGTAAATGTAGGAAAAGAGCCGCAGATTACGCAGGTTGTTCTGGGAACTCGCAGCGTGGACAATGAGGTGCGGCATGAGCTGGAGCAGAGGCGCGTCCTCGAAGAGGCGCTTGAGCAGGCGAAGGCGGCGAATGTTGCCAAGAATGCGTTCCTTGCGAATATGTCACATGATCTGCGAACGCCGATGAATGCAATCATGGGGTTTGCGCAGCTTGCAAGGCAGCACAGGGATGATCCGGAAAAGGTCCGTGGCTGTATGGACGGGATCGAGGAATCCGGGAAATTGCTGCTGCAGTTATTTGACGATGTGCTTGAGATCACGAAAATCGAGTCGGAGCAGATCCGGATTGAGGAGTCAGAGGGAAATCTGGGTGAGATTATCGACCATGTGTGTAGTGAAGTGCAGCCTAAGGCCCTTGCAAAGAAGATTTCGCTTGCGTGCAGTGCATCCGGAATCAAGCATCACGATGTCTTTGTAGATGCGGAGAAGCTGACCGAGATTCTTATGCATCTTGTCCGCAACGCACTCAAATATACGCGGGAGGGCGGAAATGTATGGGTCACCGCGGAGGAGACGAAGCGACTGTCGGATAACTACGCAATCTACCGCTTTGTCGTTGAGGACACCGGGATCGGGATCAGCGAAAAATTTATTCCTCATATTTTTGAACCGTTCGAGCGCGAGAAAAATACGACGATGAGCGGGGTGCAGGGGACAGGCCTTGGCCTTGCGATCACGAAGAACATTATCGACCGGATGGGTGGGACGATTGAGACTGCGAGCAAGGTGGGTCAGGGAAGCCGCTTTACGGTCACGCTGAGCTTTCGGCTGAATCATATGCATGACAAGAGCGAGGAGCGCCGGGAGAGCACACTGGATCGCTTGAGGAGGGGTCAGAAGATCCTCCTTGTGGAAGATAATGAGATCAATCGTGAAATCGAGGTGGAGCTGCTGCGCTGTGCCGGTTTCCAGGTAGACACGGCGGTTGACGGCAATATGGCGGCGAACGCTGTGCGCAATTCGATGCCGGGAGATTATGCACTTGTGTTGATGGATATTCAGATGCCGGTGGTGGATGGTTATCAGGCGGCACGTCTGATTCGCAGCATCCCGGATCCGGAACTTTCCGGAATTCCGATCGTCGCGTTGTCTGCAAACGCGTTCGACGAGGACAGACGACAGTCGATCAAGAGTGGGATGAACGCGCATATGGCGAAGCCCGTGAACATGCCACGGTTGATTGAATTGCTGGAGGAGTTATGAGACTATTCTTCAATTATCTGAAGCCGTATCGGAGATCGATCGGCATTGTTGTGCTGCTGAAGCTGCTTGCGACGATGACAGAGCTTTTGCTTCCATATATTCTTGAGCATATCATCGATGTCACGGTTCCCACAGGTATTCTGCACGAGATTTTTCTGTGGGGATTTCTGATGATCGCTACGGCGTTCGTGACGCGCGCGCTGAACATTGCGGGCAACCGAAGGGCTGTGGAGAATGCCCACAATGTTTCCTACAATATCAGACAGGATCTGTTTTCCCGGACGGCGAATCTGTCCGGGAATCAGTTTGATGCGCTCGGGCTTCCCAGCCTGATCAGCCGCATGACGAGCGATAGCTACAATGTGCAATCCTGTGCGCAAATGCTCCAGACGCTCTGCGTGCGCGCGCCGATCATGTTAGTCGGAGGCATCATTGTCACGTTGATGATGGACAGGGCGCTTGCCTCGATCCTCTGCGTGATGCTGCCAATTCTTCTGCTGGTGATTCTCGGGGTCTCCCGTTATGGGATCCCGCTCTACAACAAGGTGCAGCAGAGACTTGACGACGTCGTGCGCGTCATGCGCGAGAACATCAGTGGGATCCGTGTGGTCAAGGCGCTCTCGAAGACGGAGTATGAGAAGAGGCGTTTTGCCGGGTACAATGATGCGATGGCGGACAGTGACATCAGGGCCGGGACGGTTATGGCGCTGCCTGGGCCCATTATGCAGCTGTGTCTGAATGTCGGGTTGACGCTCGTGGTGTTCCTCGGGGCGGTCCGTGTGAACAGCGGGGCGGCCCAGCCGGGTGTGATCCTTGCTTTCCTCACCTATTTCAACATGGTCCTGCAGGGTGTCATGGGTCTGAACCGCATTTTCACGATGCTGAGCAAGGCGACGGCCTCCGCTGACCGCATTGCGCAGGTGCTTGAGACTCCGGAGGATCTCTGTGTGGTTGGAGAGGACGTGGCGAAGCGGCCATCCGGGGACGAGTTTATCCGCTTCGAGCATGTCAGCTTCCGATACGGGGAGGATGAAAATATTGCTGTACGAGGTTCAGGTTCGGAGTCGATGGACGACAGGCGGATGACACGGAAGAAGAAAGACAAAAGAGACAGCGCGGCGGAGGACAGAGAAGGCAGCGGCGGAAGAGACAGCGCGGCGGAGAATAGGGAAGGCAGCGGCGAAAGGGACAGCGCGGCAGAGAATAGGGAAGGCAGCGGCGAAAGGGACAGCGCGGCTAAGACCGGCGCAACCGGCGTCAGGGAGAAGAGCTTGGACGACATCAGCTTCGCGCTCCGGCGGGGAGAGAGTTTGGGAATCATCGGACCGACCGGCTGCGGAAAGACGACGATTATCAATCTGCTGATGCGCTTTTACGACGCACAGGAGGGCGGTATTTTTGTGGACGGCCGTGATGTGCGCACGTATCCGAAGGACGAGCTGCACCGCAGGTTCGGTGTGGTGTTCCAGAACGATATGGTATTCAATGATACCCTGCGACAGAACATTTCGTTCGGTCGGAATGTCACAGAGGAAGAGCTGAAAGACGCGGTGCAGGATGCGATGGCTGCGGAGTACATAGACGGTCTGAAGGATGGACTGGATTATGTCGCAGATATCAAGGGCGCAAACCTTTCCGGCGGGCAGAAGCAGCGGCTGTTGATCGCGCGTGCGCTGGCGGCGGATCCGGAGATTCTGATTCTGGATGATTCCTCGTCCGCGCTGGATTACAAGACGGATGCTGCGCTGCGAAAAGCTATTCTGGATCATCACAGGAACACGACGACAATCCTGATCGCCCAGCGCGTCAGCTCCGTGATGAACATGACAAATATTCTCGTGATGGACGACGGGCGCTGCATCGGGTACGGCAGTCACGAACATCTGCTTGCTACCTGCCCTGAGTATAAAGATATCTATCACACACAGATGGGCGCGCTTGAGGCAGGCTGAGGCACTTGCTGCTGAAGACATGAGAATGTGATATGGGAAGCAGGCTGAAGCACTTGCTGCTGAAGCCGTGAGAACGTGATACAAGAGGCAGTTTGGACTTCGCGCAGCGAATTTGCATGTCCAAACTGCGCTGATCACGAAGTGAACAGAGGAGGCGCGGACGATGCCGGGACCGGGAGACCGAGGAGGAAAAAAAGAACGGCCGAGAGACACGAAGGGGACGCTTCGGCGCATTCTGTCCTATCTGAAAGACTATCGATGGGCGGTAGTCGGCCTGACTGCCTGTGCTTTTTTGAGCAATTTCGGAAATCTGCTTGGGCCGGGCTTTGCGGGGCAGGCGATTCACGCCGCCGGAGCAGGCGTCGGGAAGGTGGATTTTGACGTCGTATTTTATTATGGACGCTGTATGCTGATCGCCTATGTGGCAAGCGGTCTTCTGACTTTTTCCGTGAATATTGGAATGATGCGTGTCAGCCGGCGCGTGGCACAGAAAATGCGAAAGGATGTTTTCGATAAGCTTATGACGCTGCCGGTCGGTTTCTTCGACCGCAATCAGGCGGGTGATATCATCAGCCGTGTCAGCTATGATGTCGACGTGCTTGGTACCAGCCTGTCGACGGACGTCGTGCAGATTATCACGAGCGTTGTGACAGTGGTTGGCTCCTTTCTGATGATGTGTGTGATTTCACTGCCGTTGGTGGTGTGCATGCTTGTGACAATCCCGATGGCGATCCTGTACACCTCGCGGATGGGGCGAAGAACACGGCCGCTGTACGCGAAGCGCAGTGCAGCATACGGGCGCATGAACGGCTTTGTCGAGGAGATGTTCACCGGGCAGAAGACGATCCTCGCTTATGCCTACGAGGACGGAGTCTGCGAGGAATTCAGCGCGATCAATCACGCAGCTGCGGACGCCTATCGCGATGCAGATACGCTTGGCATGACAATGGGCCCGACGGTCGGTTTTATTAACAATTTCGGTTTGTCGCTGATCGGGTTTGTGGGTGCAGTGTTCTATCTGTGGAAGATTGTGGATCTTGGGCAGATCTCCTCATTCGTGCTGTACTCCCGCAAGTTTTCCGGACCGATCAACGAGATTGCGAATATTGTCAATGAGATCTATTCAGCGCTTGCCGCGGCGGAGCGTGTGTTTCGTCTGCTGGATGAGCCAGAGGAAGTGAAGGATATTTACGGCGCGAAGACGCTCACGAAAGCGCGAGGCGATGTCGAGATGAAGGATGTCTCGTTCGGCTATGTGCCGGACAAGACGATCTTACATAATCTGAACCTGAAGGCGGATGCCGGAAAGACGATCGCGATCGTCGGTCCGACCGGCGCGGGCAAGAGCACGATCATCAATCTGCTGATGAGGTTCTATGACGTCGACGCGGGCGAGATTTTGGTGGACGGGCATGAGATTCGCTCGCTTACCAGGGATAGCCTGCGCCGCGCCTACGCGATGGTCTTGCAGGAGACCTGGGTGTTTCGCGGCACGATCTACGAAAACATCGCTTATGGAAAAGAGAACGCCACGATGGAGGAAGTCGTCGCCGCCGCGAAGGCCGCCCGGATTCACAGCTACATTATGCGGCTGCCGGAGGGCTATCAGACCGTGATCAGCGAGGACGGTACAAACATCAGCAAGGGACAGAAGCAGCTGTTGACGATCGCGCGGGCGATGCTCTACAATACGCAGATGCTGATCCTCGACGAGGCGACCAGCAACGTGGACACGAGCACGGAGCGGCAGGTGCAACAGGCGATGC
>CANQEB010000018.1 GCA_947594085.1 uncultured Lachnospiraceae bacterium
ACAAACGCGAAGGAGCAAAAGAGATGACAGACGGGAAATGTGCGGCAAACCAAGAGAAGACGGTGAATTGCTGTCCGAGGTTCATGCTGGCGGCCGCCGCGAGCGGAAGTGGAAAGACCCTGATTACTTGCGGTATATTGCAGGCGTTGTGTGATCGCGGTCTGAAAGTCGCTTCGTTCAAGTGCGGGCCGGACTATATCGATCCGATGTTCCATGCGCGTGTGATCGGCACAAAGGCTCGCAATCTGGACACATTCTTCACGGACGAGGCTACAACGCGCGACCTGTTTGTCCGGGGCGCAAAGGAAGCGGACGTCTCGGTGATAGAGGGTGTGATGGGGTATTACGACGGCCTTGGTGGAATCTCCGCGAAGGCGAGCAGTTACGATATGGCGCGTGTCACGGACACGCCGGTGGTGCTGATCGTGAATTGCCGCGGTATGAGTCTTTCTTTGCTCGCGCTTGTCAGGGGTTTTATAGGGTTTCGGGAGGACAGTCGGATCCGAGGCGTGATCTTGAATCAGTGTTCGGAGCGCATGTATTTGAAGTTGAAGAGCCTTCTGAAGGCGGAGCTGGGTGTGCAAGCTCACGGCTATGTGCCTTACATGCCGGAGCTGCAATTGAAGAGCCGCCATCTCGGGCTGGTGACGCCGGATGAGGTAGAGGGATTGCGTGAAAATCTCCGGAGGCTGGGACAGACGCTGGAGCGGACGCTTGACATCGACGAACTGCTCGAGCTCGCGCGGACAGCACCTGAGATCAAGAGAGAAGGACGATTGGCTGACTGCGGCAAGGCGCGTGCGCAGCTCGAATCAACCGAGCCTGCCCCGGTGATCGCTGTGGCCCGTGATGAGGCGTTTTGTTTTCTGTACGAGGAGAATCTGGATCTTCTGCGCGAGCTGGGAGCGGAGCTAAGGTTTTTCTCTCCGCTGCACGACGGGGAGCTTCCGCAGGCGGACGGACTGCTGCTCTATGGAGGTTATCCGGAGCTTTACGCGCGGCAGCTTAGCGAGAATCGTTCCATGCGTGAGAGCATCCGCCGGGCGTTGGAGCGCGGACTGCCGTGTATGGCCGAGTGCGGCGGATTTATGTATCTTCAGGAGGAACTGGAGGACATGGACGGCGTCAGCCATGCGATGGTAGGCGCGCTTGCGGGAAGGAGTTTTTATACGAAAAAGCTGAGCCGATTCGGGTATGTCGCCTTGCGGCCGCAAAAAGATCAGATGCTGGGAACGGATATCGGCGAGATCCGGGCGCACGAGTTCCATTATTTTGACAGTACAGCGTGCGGGGATGCATTTCACGCGCAGAAGCCGCAGCGCGCGGACGGGTGGGAATGCATACAGGGAAGCGCGTCCTGCATCGCGGGGTTTCCGCATCTGTATTATCATTCGAACCCGGAGATCGCGGTGCGGTTTCTGAAAAAATGTGCGCAGAGGAAGCAGGGGTATTGTAAAAGCGTGCAGTCATAGTAAAAAGACAGGATCGGATACAAAAAGGGGCGCGGAAACAGAAAATCTGCGCGAAAAGCGTTTGTGGGGAAAGGCTTACGCAAAAGATATGAGAGGTATGGATATGAAGATCGAACTGGAAAATGTAAAACCGATGGAGATCGAGCAGCGCAGCTTCGAGATCATTACGCGGGAGCTGGGCGACAAAAAACTGCAACCGGGGACGGAGCTGATCGTCAAGCGCTGTATCCATACCAGCGCGGATTTTGACTACGCGGATAATCTCTGTTTCTCGCCGGGCGCGGTGGAGGCCGGGTTGCGGGCGATTCGTGTGGGGAGCGATATCGTCACGGACACGCAGATGGCGAAGGCGGGGATCAACAAAAAGATTCTGGCGAAATACGGTGGGGAGGTTCACTGCTTCATGTCGGACGAGGACGTGGCGGCGACGGCCCGGCGAAACGGAACGACGCGCGCGGTGGCGAGCATGGACAAGGTGGCAGAACAGTACAAAACGACGTGCGCGGTGGCGAGCATGGACAAGGTGGCAGAACAGTACAAAACGACGTGCGCAGCGAACATGGGCAAGGCGACAGACACGAGCAAAAAGGCGGGCACGGACACATCAGCGAAATCTGCGAAACCGTTGATCGTAGCGATCGGCAACGCGCCGACTGCGTTGGTGCGGCTTTATGAGCTAATCACCGAGGGGAAGATAAGACCGGAGTTGATTATTGGCGTGCCGGTGGGTTTTGTCAATGTGGTGCAGTCGAAGGAGCTGATCATGCAGACGGATGTCCCGTTCATCGTAGCTCGCGGAAGAAAGGGCGGGAGCAACATCGCGGCCTGTATCTGCAACGCGCTGCTGTACATGCAGGAAAAGGATCGCAGTTAGCGCGACTCTTTGCCAAAATGCGAAATCCAAGGTCGGAAATTCGCGAAAAAATGGTATTGTATCTTTAGGGAAAAGGTGTTACTATTAGTCGACAGGTGCAGGCGCCTCGGCGTCTGGTAAAAGGGAAACAGGTGCAAATCCTGTACGATCTCGTCACTGTAAGCAGGGAATGCAGACCAAATGCCACTGGGAAACTGGGAAGGCGGTCATGCGTGATGATCTGCAAGTCAGGAAACCTGCCTGTTGTTGGTACGGGAATTTGCATTCCAGATCACGAGTAATTGATTGTACCGCAAAACATACCCTTGAGGCATTTTATAATTCATGCTATTGGGGTGGGGAGACGGCTGTGCTGTCTCAGAAGGTATTATCTTGTGAAATTCTGTGAAAGATCATAGGCAGGAATGCGCCCGGATTTTGTCATGCATGGGCATGGCGAAAGCTCGGGTGTTTTATTTTCCTGGTATTCTCATGTTTTCTATTCTCATGATCGTATCTCCGGCGGAAATATCTGCCTGTGCTGTCATGTTCCTGTACCTGCAAGGACACGCGCGCCTTGAAAAAACAAGCCTTGAAACAACGGCGCGCTGTGCATCACAGTCTGCAAAGCAGGCTGTGAAATTTGTGCGATGCACACAAAACAAGGAGGAGAGGAACATGAAAAACAAGGCAATGAAACTGATGACCTGCGGTGTGTGCGCGGCGATGCTGGCGATGAGTGCGGCGGCTGTGCAGGCGGATGAGACCGAGCTTACCGCAGCGGAGACGGAGCTGGAGACAGAAGTCTACACGGGCGACGCTTCCAACGAGAACGTGAGGAATCAGGACGACATCGGTGAGAAGGAGCTGCTGGTGATCAGCTTCGGTACCAGCTTCAACGACAACCGTCAGGCGACGATCGGCGCGATCGAGGCGGCGATGGAAGAAGCGTTCCCGGATTTCAGCGTGAGAAGAGGCTTCACGAGCAACATCATCATCGACCATGTGCTCACGCGCGACAATGTGAAGATCGACGACGTCGGTGAGGCTCTGGACCGCGCCGTGGCCAACGGAGTGAAGACGCTTGTCGTGCAGCCGACGCATCTGATGAACGGCTATGAGTACACGGATCTGTCCAATGAGCTTGCGGAGTACGCGGATTCGTTCGATCAGATCGTGCTCGGTGAGCCGCTTCTGACCAGTGACGAGGACTTTGAGGCTGTAGCCGAGGCAATCGTTGCGGCGACATCGGAGTACGACGACGGCGAGACCGCGATCGTGTTCATGGGACACGGCACCGAGGCGGAATCCAACCAGGTCTACGCGAAGATGCAGGACGTGTTGACGGCCGGTGGTCATGAGAATTACTTTGTCGGCACGGTAGAGGCGACGCCGTCTCTGGACGATGTGGTAGCCGCGGTAGGCGAGAAGGAATACAAGAAGGTTGTGCTTGAGCCGCTCATGGTAGTGGCCGGTGACCATGCGAACAACGACATGGCCGGCGACGAGGAAGGCGCCTGGAAAAAGACGTTTGAGGACGCCGGATATGAGGTAGAGTGCCTGCTGACAGGTCTCGGCTCCATGGAGCCGATCCAGGATCTGTACGTGGCGCACGCGCAGGCTGCGATCGACTCGCTTGCTGAGTAATCAGAATATTGGCTTTCGCCCGCGCGGAGAAAGCTATAAAGCCCGGCGGCCGTCTTTTGCGGCAGGCCGGGTTTGCCTTGCAGACGATGTGCTGTGAAAACACAGATGGACAGGGCAGGATGCGTTGTAACCGCTCAGCGCTTGAAAGGACAATTGTGAAACAGAGAAAAGAAATGAACGGATATTGCGCTATAATCAGATGCGACAGACAATGGAACAGGGTGAATCAGGATAAATAACAGAACAGGGAGAATCAGAACATGAGGAAATTACAGAAATTAGCGGCGGCAGCGGTCGCGCTTACACTGATCGGAAGTATGAGCCTGGGAGCGCTGGCTGAGAATGAGACGGAAAAGGACGATCAGGCGGCGGAACAGATGACGGAGCAGTCGTCGGAGACGGGAGTCGCCACGGCGGCGGAGATGGTGACGCCGGAGGATGTCGTGGAGGACTGGATGGTGCCGATCACGGCCGACGAGCTGAACGACGGCGTGTACGAAATCGAGGTGGCGTGCAGTTCCTCGATGTTCAAGATTGACAAGTGCGAGCTCACCGTGGCGGACGGCGAGATGAGCGCGGTGATGACGATGAGCGGAACCGGTTATCTCTATCTATTCATGGGTACGGGAGAGGAAGCCGTGAAAGCGTCGGAGGACGATTATATTCCTTTTGTGGAAAACGAAGATGGGCAGCATACCTACGAGGTGCCGGTGGAGGCCTTGGACGCGGGGATCGACTGCGCGGCGTTCAGCAAGCGCAAGGAGCAGTGGTATGACCGGACGCTTGTGTTCCTGGCTTCCTCTCTGCCGGAGGATGCGCGCAAAGAGCAGGAGATGACGACAGTTGAGGACTTGGCCCTGGCGGACGGGGCGTACCTGGTCGAGGCGACACTGGAAGGCGGTTCCGGGAAGACGACGGTGGCATCCCCGGCGAAGCTGATCGTGGAGAACGGTGAGGCGACCGCGGAGATTGTCTTCTCGAGTCCATACTATGATTACGTTCTGGTGGGCGATGAAAAGTTCGAGCCGGTGAATGAGGAAGGCGATTCCACGTTTCTGATTCCGGTGAAGGGCTTCGACTATCAGATGGCGATCACGGCGGACACGATTGCGATGAGCACGCCGCACGAGATCGACTATCATCTGCACCTTGACTCGGCGACGATCGCTGAGGAGTGAATAATTTCAGGCAGAGGAGTGCCGGACATGGACAATAACAGAATTTGCATGCCCGCGTGGGAGCAGGGAAAAAGCTTTCGGAAATCTGCGGGGTATTTGAAAGAGAAAAGACCCAGAACACAGCTTGCAGGTATCGGTCTGCTCAGCTTATGCCTGCTGCTTTTCCTCGCTGCTTTCGAAATTCCGGCGCAGGCCGCGCAGGAGCTTCCGGGGCTTACATATGATCACAGTATGGAGCTGCTTTACGCCGAACGTTTTTCGGTGGATTACTATGAGGACGGCTATGCGTTGATCACAATCGAGGACGGTGGGCGCTATTTGGTGGTGCCGGAAGAGATGGAGACGCCGGTGGGTCTGGATGCGGACATCACAGTGCTGCAAAGGCCGCTGGATCGTATCTATCTGGTGGCGACCTCGGCGATGGATCATTTCGCGGCGCTGGATGGAGTGGGCAGTTTGCGCCTCTCCGGGACGCAGGAGGACGGATGGTACATTCCAGAGGCGAAGACGGCGATGGAAGACGGCAAGCTGCTGTATGCGGGCAAGTACAGCGCGCCGGATTATGAGCTGATCGTATCGGAGGGTTGTGATCTGGCGATTGAATCGACAATGATCTATCACACGCCGGAGGTACAGGAGATGCTGGAGGGATTTGACATCCCGGTGTTGGTAGAGCGGTCCAGCTACGAACCGCACCCGCTCGGCCGCGCGGAGTGGATGAAGCTGTATGCGGTGCTGCTTGGGAAAGAAGAGCTGGCGGAGCAATTGTTTGAAGAGCAGACGGAGAAGCTCGCGGATGTGCTGGGCAGGGAGAGCACCGGAAAGACCGCCGCGTTTTTCTATATCAGTTCCAACGGTTATGTAAACGTGCGCAAGACGAATGATTACGTATCGAAGATGATCGAGCTTGCCGGGGGCAAGTATGTGTTTCAGGACCTCGGAGACGAGGAAAACGCGCTTTCCACGGTCAATATGCAGATGGAGGATTTCTATGCCGGGGCGAAGGACGCGGATGTGCTGATCTACAACAGCACGATCGACGGGCAGATCGCAAGTCTGGATGAACTGTTTGAAAAGAGTGCGCTTCTTGCGGATTTCCGGGCGGTGAAGGAGGGTAATGTGTGGTGTACCACGCAGAACCTTTTTCAGAAGACGACCGGGTTGGCGGACATGATTGTGGACATACACGCAGTCCTGAACGGAGGCAAGCCGGAGGATATGACGTATCTGTATCCGCTCGAATGAGACCCCGAGTGCCGTAAGTAACGAAGCTTTCCGGACTGGCGCTTCTGCAGGCTCTTTCTGAAAGGTTCTGCCGCCGCAGTCAGAAAACGAATAATTTTGCATGAACAGGACGGGAGGAAAACAGGATGAAGCAGCAGACGCCGCTGACATCACAGGAGACGCAGGCACTACAACCGCGGCAGAAGCCGCAGATTCCGTGCGCATCACAGACGCCGCAGGAGGGCAGGTACGGACGGAAAACTCTGCGCTACGGCTTGTCCTTTGCCGCACTGTCCGTGTTTCTGTTGATCTTGTTCGTCTGGAATGTCAATTCCGGCAGCGTGAATCTTTCGGTGCGTGAGATTTTTGAAATTCTGACTCAGCGCAGGGGAGACGAGACTGCCGTCAATATCGTTTGGCAGATTCGGTTGCCACGCATCCTGGCGGCGGTGATCCTGGGCGGAGCATTGTCGGTATCCGGCTTTCTGTTGCAGACCTTTTTCCACAATCCGATCGCGGGACCGTTTGTGCTCGGCATTTCCTCGGGCGCGAAGCTTGTGGTGGCGCTCTCGATGATCTTTTTGCTGGGGCGTGGAACAGTGGCCGGCCCGGCCGTGATGGTGCTCGCGGCTTTTTTTGGCTCGATGATCTCCATGGGCTTTGTGTTGGCTGTGTCGCGGAAGGTGCGGCAGATGTCGATGCTCGTGATCTGTGGAGTGATGATCAGCTATATCTGTTCTGCTGTGACTGATTTTGTCGTGACGTTTGCCGATGATTCGAACATCATCAATCTTCACAACTGGTCGCTGGGAAGCTTTTCGGGTACTACGTGGAGCAATGTCGCCGTGATGGCGGCGATCGTGTTCGCAGCGGTGCTTTTGACCTTCCTGCTCTCCAAGCCGATCGGGGCATATCAGCTGGGTGAGGATTATGCGAGAAATTTGGGCGTGAATGTCCGATTGTTCCGCGTCTGCCTGATCCTGCTCTCCAGCGTTCTCTCGGCCTGCGTGACGGCTTTTGCCGGGCCGATTTCGTTCGTCGGAATCGCGGTGCCGCATCTTGTCAAGAATATCTGGAGGACCTCGAAACCAATCCTGATCGTCCCGGCTTGTTTTCTGGGCGGTGCTGTGTTCTGTTTGTTCTGTGACCTGATCGCGCGCACGGTGTTTGCGCCGACGGAGTTGAGTATCAGTTCGGTGACGGCGATTTTTGGTGCGCCGGTAGTGATCCTGATCATGATACAGAAGCGCAAGACGGTATGACAGAAAATGGCATGATAGAAGGTGTGCACATTTATTGCATAGTAGTTGCTGTATTTTTGATTGCGATAGAAGGATGGAAGATTCAACTATGAGAGAGGCAAAGAAATTCTTCTTTCATACGGAGGAGATGACGGTCGGCTACGATGGGAAGCCCTTGATTAAGGATATTCGGATCGAGCTTGATCGAGGCGAGATTCTCACCTTGATTGGCCCGAACGGGGCGGGGAAGTCGACGATCCTTAAAAGTATTACGAGACAGATCAGGCTGCTCGGAGGCTGTGTATGGCTGGACGGACAGCAGATGCACCAGATGGCGGGAAAGGAAATCGCAAGACGGATGGCTGTGGTGCTGACGGAGCGCATACGGCCGGAGCTGATGACGTGTGAGGATGTGGTGGCGACCGGGCGATACCCTTATACCGGGAATCTGGGAATTCTGAGCGCGGAGGATCATGCGAAGGTATTCTCTGCCCTTGAGACGGTGCATGCAGTTGACCTGGCAGAGCGTGATTTCAACGCCGTCAGCGACGGGCAGCGGCAGAGAATCCTGCTGGCGCGGGCAATCTGTCAGGAACCAGAGTTGATTGTGTTGGATGAGCCGACTTCGTTCCTCGATGTGAGGCACAAGCTTGAATTTTTAGAAATTTTGAAGCGGATGGTGCGGGAAAGGCATGTGGCAGTGATCATGTCTCTACATGAGTTGGACCTGGCGCAGAAAATCTCGGATCAGGTGCTCTGTTTGAAGGGTGACCATATCGAACGCCACGGCACGCCGGAGGACATTTTCACATCCGATTATATCTGCAGTCTATATGATATAGCGTCCGGTTCCTACAATGCGGCGTTTGGCTGCGTGGAGCTGCCTTCGGCGAAAGGGACGCCGGAGGTGTTTGTGATTGCAGGAGGCGGAACCGGGATTCCGGTGTACCGTCGCTTGCAGCGGGAGGGCATCCCTTTTATCACCGGAGTTTTGCAGGAGAACGACATAGATTATCTTGCCGCTTGCGATCTGGCGGCTGAGGTCATAAAGGAGCGGGCGTTCGAACCGGTCAGCAGGGAGACTTACGCGCTGGCACTAGAGAGGCTGAGACAGTGCCGGGAAGTGCTCTGTCCTCTGCGCACGTTCGGGCCAATGAACCGCCGCAATGAACAACTGCTTCAGGAAGCCGGCCGACTGGGGTTGCGAAGAGGATAACGGCTTATCTTTTCTGCCGATGTTGACATTTTTTCCCATTTATGTCTAAAATGAGAGTGAAATGCAAGAAGGATGGTGAAAAAATGGAGACATATTATCTGGTCGATTATGAGAATGTCGGCGGCGACGGGCTTGCCGGCTGCAATAAGCTGAATAAAACGGATCATATCATCATTTTCTTTACTCAGAATGCAAATAAGATCGATATGCGCGAAATTGCTGATCACGGGGAGGCCGAGCTGCGAATGATCGAGGTTCCCGCCGGAAAGCAGTCTGCGGACATCCATATAGGTTCTTACCTGGGCTATCTGGCAGGCGTGAACAGAGGGCAGGGCTGCAGCATCGTGATCGTCAGCAAGGATAAGGATTTTGACAATGTAGCGAAATTCTGGACGAATTTGACGCAGGTAAAGGCGACGAGGACTAAGCAGATCAAAGGGTCGGCAAAGAACACTGCGGAGAAGCAGCAGGAGAATCGTCAGATGAATCCGAAGAAAACGGATGTCAAGGTGAACGGCGAGCAGAAGACGAAGCTCAATCAGGATGTGATGCAGGCGGCCAGAGGCGCGGGATTCGAGGCGGAGATCGCCAACTATGTCGCATCGACCGTTGTGAAGAATGTCGGCGAAAAGAACGGAAAGCAGCAGATCTATCGCGCGATCATCTCAAAATACGGACAAAATAAAGGATTAAATATCTACAATCATATCAAGAAGCTGATATAGCCTTGCGCGTTATTCTGAGCTTTCTTTCGCAGAAAAGCTCCTCGAGCGATTCCTTGAATATATTTTGGCAGAACGGAAGGATCGTCTTGTCTCGGCCTGCCATTATCACGAATTCAATGCCTGTGTACTGCAGGGCGACGAGATTGAGCCAGTATCCGATGAGATAAATGCCCGGCATCTTTGCCCTGCGGCCCGGAAACGTGTACCAGCGCCTTACTTCCAGAGTCTTGGACCCGATCAGGCGGCAGACGACCCAGCCGCACAGAGAGCCGGTATCTTTTTCCAGAAGAAAAAGGCTGGTGGACTCGTCGTGCTCATCCACGAACGGGTGCAGATTTCTCAGATCGCCCTTAGCGTCTGCGGCCTGGATACGCGCTTCAAGCGCAGCCTTCATCTCGGAGGACAGATCATGGTAGCGCAGGATACGATATCCTTTTTTTTCCAGATTGGACTCCGTATAGCGGGCTGCCAAGGCGAAGGGACCGTTCAGACGAATGAGATATCTGTGGAAAAAGACTTCGCTGCGCGCCTCAATGCCGGAAATCCCCTGCGCAAGCCGGAGGAACGGATCGCTTGCCCCGTCCTTGATGATATATTCCCAGAAAAATTCTTCCGGATGAAAACGGGCGTCCGCCTGCTCGATGAGAGCGGAGAGCAGAGCGCGGGTCAGCTCCGTGCTGCGCCGTCCGGGAAGGAGCGCGATCACTAAAATATGAAATTTTGAGATCTGCGGCAGGAACTGACCGCGTGCCATTCCGATTTCTTTTCCGTTCGCCGATACGGACAGGAGCAGGTGATCGGAAGAGTCCGCAGCATCGGCAGCCGGCTCTTCCGAACTGAATTTATGCATAAGTCTGACCCTTTCCGCGGGATCGTCGACGACCCGGTACAGATATATGTTCATGCTCCTTTTTCTGCCTCTCTTTTTTGTTTCTCCTCGTAATGCAGCTCCAGCAGCTCTTCCAGATGGTTTTTGAAATAGGAACAGCAGCTTCCGGTCTTGCCGTCGCGCAGATGGTTCATCCGCACCTTGTGACAGCCGCCGTCGCAGATAGGGAAGTAATAGCATTCCTTGCATTCCTGCGCGTCCAGATAGGAACATCCGGTCATGCCTTCCGCGATCAGGCCCATATTCCAGTCATTGAAACGATCGATATGTCCGACCACGAGAGATTCTATGCCTACGTCATCCCAGCATTTGTACAGCTCGCCATCCGGTCCCACCACATAGGCGTTGCGTTTGGTGAGCGTACAGCCGGCCTGTGCCTTGGACGGAAACAGGGACAGCGGATTGATTCCATATTTTCGGTGCGTTTCCGCGATAAATCTGCCCTTGTCATCCGGATTGAAAAAGCAACTGACGTCCGGATGGTCGTCTCCCTTCACGAATCCGGGGTAGACCGACACCTGCTGTTTCTTGTCCTCCGGGCAGAGCTCCATCACCTGACGATGCACACAGATGAACTCGTCTTCATTTCTGGTATCCACGTTTACGCGGATACTGATCCGGCCCTTGTAGTCGGACTTTAACAGACCCTCCAGATTGTGCAGGATGCGGTCGTAGGTAGGTCCGCCGTTCTTCAGATATCTTCTTCCGTCATGCGTCTCTCGTTTGCCGTCCAGCGTGATCTGGATCCATCTGATATGAAGATCGTTCAGCTCGTCCGCGATCTCCTTCGTCAGGAGATATCCGTTCGTCACGATGCCGGCCTCGTAGTTCTTTCCCATCTTTTCTACGCCCTGCGTGATCCGGCGGACGGTGTTCATCGCGAGCAAAGGCTCGCCACCGTACCATACAAGTCCGACGTTCTTCAGTCCGGAATGGAGCCGGATAAATTCGATCAGCTTATCCGCCATCTCGTCGGACATAGGTAAGCCGTTTCGGTTCCCCTCGTAACAGTAGGAGCAGTCGAAATTGCAGTTTCTGGTGACCGCAATGGTCAGCAGTAGTGTCTGTGTGGCATAGTTAGCAGTCAGACGCTGCATTTTCAGGATATTGTACAATGCATCGTCCTGCCCGTCTTCGACCAGAAAACCGTGGCTGCGCAGTGTAAAATAAAGCTGCGGCTGTCCGGAAAAATCATAGCCGTCAGCATCCTCCTGAATTGCTTTCAATGCCGGGACCAGTTCCTCCCCCACTTGCAGAAAGGAGTTGGACGCCGAGTTGTACAGCAGCCAGCCGTTCCTCTGTGAGAGGAACAGCCGACTGTATCTTGACCAGCGCATCCTTACTTCTCGCCGTGCGCTCCGCACGCGTTTCCGATGCAACTGTTGCCGCCTGCAACCTTGTCGAGCTCCTCATCGCTGAGCAGTTCGCCGTTGGTGAAGACTGCGTCGATGCTGTCGCCCTTCTCAATTACCTGAATGGAGTATCCCTCCGGGATCGCGATGCCAGAGAACTCCTCCACGGCCTTGACTGGATCCTTGCAAACCTTCTCGCGGAACGCCGGATCCTTCGCTGCTTTTTCCTTCATCTCAGCATATACTTTGTTGATTGCCTCACTTGTCCAATTCATGATTTTTCCTCCTTGTCTTTTTGATAATTTAATTAAAATTGAGCTTTTGTCCCGCATACGTTGCCGGTGCAGACAACGTCCACTGCACAGCCATCAGCTCCGCATACCGCCACGCTGGGACCTGCCCCGATGGCAGCAGCGCACACGAGTATGATCAGCGCAAAGCTGATGCCGCCGGCGACGTCCGCCGCATCCTCCTCTGTCAACTCTTTTCCGACCATATCGGGAAGAACTAAGGTCGCCGCATAAGAAGGATCCTGCTCGATCACCTTCAGCCGGAACCCCTCCGGGAGCTTTTCGCCCATGTACTTTTCGATGGTTTTCACCGGATCTTCCAGAAGCGCCTTGCGGAACTTTGCGTCAACCATCGCGTTTTTCTGAATCTGAGTGTACAGAGTCTCAAGATTTTGTTGTGTCCATTCCATTCTTTTCACCCCCTTTCAATTTTATCCGGAACAGCCAGAAAAAGCACCTCATCATCGATTTTCAATATGAGCTTTTTTTGGATCAGCTTGTCCAAGACCTTTTCTGCTTTGGCTTTGTCCGGTTCTGTGCACATCTCTAACAGTCTGTTTGCCTTTATCGCCTGATCTGCGATAAGGCAGATCTCTTTTTCCAGACCGTCGAATATATAAATCTCCTGACAGGCGCAGGGTCTTCCATCAAAGATAGAAAGAAGACCGCACTGTACCCGGTAACGGAGTGTGCAGCCGCTTTGGTATGCGTCTCTCCATTCCTGAATGACTTTTGATAACGCGCTGAGATACGGTGTAGGCTGCGGCGGGTCGGCCATGAAAAACTCCGGGAATCGATCGTCCTTCACAAGCTCTTCTCCGAAAAGGTACGGATAGAAGTCAAACGGCTTCAGCCTCACATTGTATTCCGCCGCGTGCTGAGTAAAGATACTCTGCCGCTGATAACAATGCCGATTCATCTGTGGCGCGCATAAATGGAAGAGTTGCGGGTATAACTCGATATCGTTATAATACCATTTTGCATCTTCACCGGGAAGGTCAAACATCATATTCCAGACCAGACGGATCCGTTCTGTTCTGGCATTTTTCAGAAACTGCACATGCTTGATGGCGCGGTTCCCCTTGTGCATCAACCGCAGAAGGTTGTCGTTCAGGCTTTCGATGCCGGGCTGAAGCGTTACGAAACCGGCTTTCCGCAGTCCGTGGATGTCCGCCCTTGTCATATTTGTCTTGACTTCGGAGAACAAAACATATCCTTTTCCCTCAAGCAGAGGCGGCAGTTCCTTGATGTGTTCCCGTGCCAGAATACAGTCGGTCAGATAGAAGGTCTTCTTATGATATTTTTCTGAGAGGTAGGCAAGCTCCTCGGCAAAGCGCCGACTGTCTTTCTTTCGGTAACAAAGTACGTCGGGATTGGGATGCAGCCCGCAAAAATGGCATCTGTGCTTTTCTCCCCACCAGCAGCCCCGTGACGCCTCGATGCAGAGGAGTACATCCGTCTTTTCCTCCAATCCGGCATCAGAAAGAGCCGCAAAGTAATCGTCAAAATCCGGGTAGGGAAGCGTATTCAGATCCCGGACCGCATGCGTGGCGGGGGAGCCGCCCCGATGCAGGACATACGGGAAACGCGTATAGAGCTCTTCCGTCCTGCCCTCTGCGATTAGGTCCAAAACGTCGCAGAAGATGTCGTCGGATTCTCCCACGAACACGTAATCGACCTGATCCATATGGTCGACAAGCGCCTGCCCTGCCTCTGTGGCGACAGAACTGCCCCCGATCAAGGTGATGGTCTCAGGCGATTTTTCTTTGATCCGCTTCAGGAGCGCAAGGTTGGCGTTGCACTGGGCAAAGGTATAGGTACAGCCGACGACATCCGGTTTTTCGGCGAGAATCTCATCACTCAACTGATCCAGAAAATCGGGGATCAGAGGATCGCATTTTTGAACCAGGGAAAAGAACGGAGGAATGATATCACCGAATTCAGCGTTCAGATAATGCTGCATAGCGTCCTCCTGGGACGGCGCATTCTGATAGCCGGCATAAGGAGAGAACACGGTCTCAATCAACTGCATATATGCGGACGCCGCATATTCCAGCTCCCGGTAATCATCCGCCCCGATCAGCTTGGCAAAGCGGATATTCGCATAGATGATACGAGCGTCTTTTCCCTTCTCCAATGCCGCCGCTTTCAACAGGCTGAGCCCGAGCACCGGATTATCTACGGAGCTGAAGGGCATTACCACAAGACAGATTTTTTTTATGCCCATCGCACATAACCTCGCTCATATAAGTATTGGAATTTTTGCCAGAGCCGCAGCGCGTCGCCGTTTTCTGCGGAAAGCGAGCGGTACACCGCCGCAAGCGTCGTCGGCTTTTTTGAGATGATCCGGACTGCGTCCGGGAACCCTCCATCCTTTGCCAGACTGCAGCCTACGCCGTCTCCCCAGAACTCGATGCAGTTTTCTTTTTCGGTAATTCGGCAGACGCTGTTGAAGTACAGATCTCTGTCTTCCGGCAGCTCCGGCAGAGCCCAAGTCTCAAACAGATGCCGCATGCCTGCCTCGAAATCTCCGGCATCCTCAAACGTGAGCGTCTCGCGGATGCGATACCCATTCGGGAATGCCTCCGACGGAAGCTCCGGTTCTATAAAATCCATGGTCTTTTTTGTCATATTCACCCGCAGTCCGGCAGTGCAGCAGATCCCGTAGCGGAAGAATTTGTCCCTGCCTTTTTCGCCCATGCGCTCGCACAGGCGGATGCCCTTCCCGGAGAGTGAATACTGGGTCAGCGATTCCGGGTTGTTGGGAAGAAGCTCGATGTCCTTCAACTCATCCAGACTGTAGATCTCCTGTATCCGGTGCAACTGCTGAAGATTGCGTATGCTGAAACGAAGCGCCGCATTCTGCATGGCGTCTGGGCCAAGCTCCCGCATGAAGGCCCGGATGCGCTCGGGACAGCGATCCGCTACGGCCGTCGTCGTCTGCGGAAGAATCCCGATGATCGCGCGGAAGTCGTAGATGAATTTCTCGTAATCCGGATTATCGAACGGCTCCGTCGCCATGTAGCAGGCGCCTGTACCCGCGATGCGTCCCAAATACCGGACGCAGATCTGAAGGATCTCCTTCCACAGTCTGGCATTCTCCGGCGTGTAGAGGAAATCGCTCTTCCAGCGCGGAGCGTCCACACCGCAGAACGGACACTGTACGCTGCATCCGTCGCTCAGCTCAAAAAAGAGCGGATAGTAATGAATTCCGTCACGCATTCGGATCCGGCGGTTCTCCATGCGGCACCTCTTGCGTATCTGCCGGCTCCAGAGACAGATCCGGCGATCGGCAAATGCGTCGTCTGTGATTCTGCTTTCATATTTCTGCGAGATCCGCTGGAAATGCGTCTGAAATTCCGCCAGATAAGGATTTTGCCCTTCCGGAGCTCGAAAATACTGCGCATCCTGGCACAGTCTGGCGCAGGCGTCCAACGCCAGATCCGCGTCGAGCAAAATGCCGCGGCTTGTCAGCGTCTCCTGCGGATGTTCCTGCATCTGTCTGCGAAAAGAAGGGTCCGCTGTATAATTTTCTGTAAGGTATTTTATGTAAGGTAAATTTTTTGAATCCATTTTTCCGTCACCCCGACCGTATTTTTCGCCGGTCTGTATTCCTTTCCGATGAGGTTTCATATTTTGATACGCCTGACGGCGGATTATGTTAAAGGCATACGGGCATTTTTTTGGGTTTTGCAATATCAATTCTAATTTTATCAAAATGGCGGGGATTCCTCAAGTAAAATGCACTGACATTTTTGTAATGAAATATGATTTTTTTGTAGCGGCGGACGCGGGGAGGAGGCGTTTGAAATATTGACAATTCGTACGAGCGGGACTATAGTATGAGCATTATCGTAAGTTTATAGAGGAGTGACGGAAAATGAAATATCGTTATGTCGCGATCGAGCGTGAATACGGGAGCGGAGGGACCGAGATCGGCCAGAGATTGACGGAGCTTGGAGGAATCCCGAGCTATGGGATTGAGATCTTGAAGCAGGTGTCGGAGACTCTCAATATCGACATTGACCGGCTCGAGCAGTACGAGGAACGGGCGACAAACAGCTTTCTATATTCCATTTATCTCATGGGAAAGATGAGAGAAGGCGTCGAAGGCCAGCTCTCCAAAGAGGGCCAGGTCTATCTCGAGGAGCAGCGCGTGATTCAAAAGTTTGCGGCACGGGGATCGGCAGTCTTTGTGGGAAGATGCGCTGCGAACGCGCTTGCGGACAGAACGGATGTCCTGAAGGTATTTATCCGTGCGGACAAGGAGCTTCGGAGAAAACGGGCGATCGAGTGTTATGGGATCAATCCGAGCGAGGTAGAGCTTGTGGTGCATAAATTTGATCGGAAGCGCAGCAATTATTACGCGACAAACACAGGGAAAAATTGGCGCGACTTGTCAAATTATCATTTGATCCTGGACAGTGGAAAGCTCGGAATCGAGCGCTGCGCCAGATTGATCCTGGACGCTATGAAAGAATAGCGAAATGAAATCATGTCGGATCAGACATCAGCAGGCGTGAAAACGGTAAGCATGGATCTTGCAGGAGGGGTACAATGAAAAATATTTTTCGTTTTTTGGCAGAGGCGAAGGGAGCGGTAGCAGTGATCGTGGCGCTGCTGATTATACAGGCGTACTGCGACCTTTCCCTGCCATCTTACACAAGCGATCTGCTGAATATCGGACTTCAGCAGAACGGCATCGCGGATGCGGTGCCAGAGACGATACGAGAGGAGAGTTTGGAGACACTGGAGCTTTTCCTCACGGATGAGGATACAGAGAAGGTGGAGGCGGTCTACTCAGAGGCGGACGAAGAGGGAGTGCGGTCGCTGAAGAAAATCACGGCGGACGAGCGCGAGGAGCTAAGCAGTGTTCTCTCACTTCCCGAAAGCGTTGTGTTCCAGATGGGGAACAGCGAAGAAGGCGCCAAGATGCTGGAGATGGCAAAAAGCGCGATCGGGGTCGGCCTTATGACAAAGGAAAAGCTACAGCAGCAGTTACAGGAACGCCTTTCCCAGATGGACGGGATGACGGATATGTTTCTGGATCAGGTTGCGGTCGGCTATGTCGCCGCAGAGTATGAGGAGCAGGGGGCCGATGTGAACGCGATCCGCAATGCTTATCTGATCGAGGTAGGTTTGAAGATGCTGCTGATGGCGTTGATTATGGCGATTGTAGCGATCCTGACCGGCTATATTGCGGCGAAGGTGTCCGCTGGAATCGGCCGGAATTTGCGCGAGCGGCTCTACACGAAGGTCATGAATTTCACCAGTGCAGAGATTGAGCAGTTTTCCACGGCTTCCCTGATCACGCGATGCACCAACGATATCCAGCAGGTGCAGATGCTGACCGTCATGTTGTTGAGGATGGTGACGTATGCGCCGATCCTCGCGA
>CANQEB010000019.1 GCA_947594085.1 uncultured Lachnospiraceae bacterium
ATTAAGGTGATCCTGGACGGCGTCTTCAATCACTGCGGTTCTTTCAATAAGTGGATGGACCGGGAGCGCATTTATGAGCATCAGAAGGGCTACGAGAAGGGCGCCTACATTACTTCAGATAGTCCATACCGCACGTTTTTTCGTTTCCAGAATGAGCATGAGTGGCCGTACAACCGTTTTTATGACGGCTGGTGGGGGCACGACACGCTGCCGAAGCTGAATTATGAGGAGTCGCCCGAGCTCGAGCGATATATTCTTGAGATCGCGAAGAAATGGGTGTCGCCGCCGTACAATGTGGACGGCTGGAGACTGGATGTAGCGGCCGATCTCGGCAGCAGCCCGGAGTACAATCATGAATTTTGGCGCAAGTTTCGCAAGGTGGTCAAGGAGGCAAACCCGAATGCGCTGATCCTCGCAGAACACTATGGCGACCCGATCAGTTGGCTCGGGGGAGACCAGTGGGATACTGTGATGAACTATGACGCGTTCATGGAGCCGGTCACCTGGTTTTTCACGGGGATGGAGAAGCATAGCGATGAATTCCGTCAGGATCTGCTGGGAAATGCGGACAGTTTTATCGGGGCGATGCGATATCATATGGCGAGCTTTATGACTCCTTCCCTTCAAGTGGCGATGAACGAGTTATCAAACCATGACCACTCGCGCTTTCTCACGCGGACGAACCACAAGGTCGGGAGAATCGATTCACTCGGCGGCGATGCGGCGAGCCAGGATATCCGACCGGAGATCATGCGGGAGGCTGTCGTTCTGCAGATGACTTGGCCGGGCGCTCCGACGATCTACTATGGGGATGAGGCCGGAGTGTGCGGCTTCACCGATCCTGACAATCGAAGGACATATCCCTGGGGCAAAGAAGATCAGGAGATGCTCGCGTTCCACAGGGCGATTATCGCGCTGCACAAGAAATATCGTGTATTGAAAAGAGGGTCGTTGAAATTCCTGCTTGGGAATTATAACTGTCTGGCATACGGAAGATTTGATCGCGAGACGCAGATCGTAGTGGTGTTTAACAATAATGACGAGCCGCGGGAGTTCCGGATTCCGGTATGGCAGGTCGGTGCAGACAATCATCAGGCGATGCAGAGAATCTTTTATACGGATGCGGAGGGATTTGACGAAGAATCAGCGATTTATCCAATCCATGCAGGTGAGATCGATATTTTGCTTTCGCCGATATCGGCGGCTGTTCTGCTGGCGGTTCCTGCGGAGTGAGAATCCCTGCGCACGATCTGCAAGAAATATAGCTTTATTTCAGTTTCAAAACAAGTGGTTTCTGTATATGATAATAACATGAACCATATAGCAGCAAGATGAGCCGCTTCTGTGTTCAGAGATGAGAAAGGGGTTATTTGTATGAATATAGTAGTCCTGGCGGGGGGAATCAGCACGGAGCGTGACGTCTCGATCGTCTCGGGAACGATGGTGTGCAAGGCACTGCGTAAAAAAGGGTATCGGGCGATTCTTTTGGATGTATACTGTGGAGACAGTCGTATTCTCGGCGAGGCCGACAAGGAAGGTGAGGCTTCGCAGCATTTTGAGATGACCGGGAATGAAGAGCATGGGGCAGGGAACCGTTTGGATGGTCTGTTTCCGGAGGAGTATGATGTGGATGCAGCAGCCGCGTATATGCGCTCTTTCAACGGCCGGATCAAAGAGATGAGGCGGACGCGCAGGGAGTTTTTCGGGCCGAATGTGCTCGCCCTGTGCGAGGCGGCGGATATTGTGTTTATGGCGCTGCACGGCGCGGACGGCGAGGGCGGCAAGGTGCAGGCGGTGTTTGATCTGATGGGAATCTGCTACACTGGCTCCGGAGCGCTTGGAAGTGCAGTTGCGATGGACAAGGAGCTTTCCAGAAAACTGTTTGCACAGGACGGCATTCCGACGGCAGCGGGCTTTACGCTGAGGCGCGGGGAGGAGCGCAAACCGGCCAGTGAGAATGGGATCGGGCTTCCGTGCGTTGTGAAGCCATGCTGTGGTGGCTCCAGCGTGGGTGTGGAGATTGCGCATACGCAGGAAGAATATGAACGGGCGCTCGAGATAGCTTTCGGCTATGAAGAGGAAATTTTGGTGGAGCAGTATATTGAGGGACGCGAATTTTCGGTCGGCGTGGTCGGGGGAAAGGCGTACCCGGTGATCGAGATCGCGCCGCTGGTCGGTTTTTACGACTACAAAAATAAGTATGAGGCTGGTTCCACGATCGAGACTTGTCCGGCAAAGCTGGAAGCGGATAAGACAGTGGAGATGCAGCGTTACGCAGAGATGGCGTACCGTGTTCTGAAGCTGGAATGCTATGCAAGGATGGATTTTATGATGGCAAAAGACGGGAGCTTGTACTGTCTTGAGGCCAACACGCTTCCCGGCATGACGCCGACGAGCCTGCTCCCGCAGGAGGCTGCTGCAATTGGCATAGACTTTCCGGAGTTGTGCGAGCACTTGATTGAAGTGTCGTTGCGCGGGCGGTGAGCCGGTAGCTCTGCTTGACAAGGATTTGTGCGGGGCGAAGCCGGTGATCAGACAATATGGTGCGGCTACATAGTGAGAGAAACGATGAATAGGAAGGGAATGCAGACGGTATGAAAGGATTGACCCTGGAACGAATCGCACAGGTGTGCGGCGGAACATACATAGGCAGGAGAGAAGATCTGGGACGAGAGATCACAATGATCACGACAGACAGCCGAAAGATAGAAGCCGGAGGACTTTTCGCGGCGATCAAAGGGGATCATGTGGACGGGCATGATTTTATACCTGCTGTGTTTGAGAAGGGTGCATTTGCCGTGATCGGAGAGAGAGCGCCAGTGAATGTGACAGGCAACTATATTCAGGTTTCGTCTACGATCGAAGCGCTCGGAGCGATTGCGGAGTGCTATTTGGAGCAGCTTGGGATTCCAGTGGTCGGAATTACCGGTAGTGTCGGCAAGACGAGCACGAAAGAAATGATCGCGGCAGTGCTGGCGCAGAAGTATAATGTGCTGAAGACGGCTGGAAATTTCAACAATGCGCTTGGGCTTCCCCTGACGATTTTTCGACTTACAGAAGAGCATGAGATCGCTGTGCTTGAGATGGGCATCAATCATTTCGGAGAGATGCATGAGCTGGCGAAGATTGCAAAGCCGGATATCTGTGTAATCACGAACATCGGAAAATGTCATCTGGAATTTCTGGGCGACCGGGACGGTGTGCTGCGCGCGAAATCGGAGATTTTTGACTTTTTGCGTCCGGACGGGCATGTGATCCTGAACGGAGATGATGACAAGCTGGCACAGATCTCAGAGATAAAAGGGATTCGACCCATATTCTTTGGGCTTGGCGAAAAGAACAGGATTGGAGAGAACGAAACCGCTGAGGAGAATGCGGCCAACGGCAAGAATGAGATCTATGCGGATTGCATCGAGAAGAAAGGGCTGGACGGGATATCTTGTCGGATTCATACGGACCATGGAGAATTTACGGCAAAGATCCCGATACCGGGATTGCACATGGTGTTGAATGCGCTTGCGGGGACTGCGGTCGGCTTGCAGTGTGGCCTGACACTTGAGCAAATCCGTGCGGGAATCGAGAGCCTGCAGCCTCTGGGCGGACGTTTTCACATTGTCAGGACGGAGAACTACACGATTATTGACGACTGCTACAACGCGAATCCGATGTCGATGAAGGGCTCCCTCGGTGTGTTGCAGGACGCCTCCGGCCGAAAGGTTGCAATCCTTGGGGACATGGGAGAGCTGGGGCCGGAGGAAGTGCAAATCCACCGCGAAGTCGGAGCGTATGCCGGAGGACTCGACATTGACTGCTGCATTTGTGTCGGCGCATTGAGCCGCCATATGGCGAACAGCATTCATACATCGGCTCCCGGGATGCAGGTCTTTTATTTTGAAAGCTTGCAGGAGCTTTTGGTGAAATTGCCGGAGCTCCTAAAGAGGCATGACACGATTCTTGTGAAGGCATCGCATTTTATGCATTTTGAGAAAGTAGTGCAATGTTTGGAGAATAGTTAAAGAAAATTAATAATTTTATGTGGTTTTATTGGAATATATGTGTTACAATTAAAAAAATTTTTGTCTCAAGGCTGCATGAATATGCAAGCTATCATAGGTAGTAATACAACCGTGGATTGCAATTTAGCACGGAGGAATTTTTTTCAATGAATTTTTTGAAAGAGCTCATGAAAAAGGGCACCGCATTGATTCATGGCGATGTCAAATATGAGGACGAGTCGAACCAGTTTTGTATTATGCTTCGGGTATGTCAGCTCATGCTGATCGTTTATTTCCTGCTGTTTGAGCTGCTTACATTTGTTTTCTGGCCGGAGGGGAATAAGCTTCTTGTGCTGCCGTGGATTCCTATCATTATTGTCGGTTTCTGTACGACATACTGGTTTCGGACACGGGTCGTGTTCCACATTTTTTCGTTTTTTACCATTGTCTGGATTTGGCTGTTTGTTCGCTATTTCGGATGGGATGTAGGAGCGCAGCATTTTCTGTTCCCGCTGCTTGTTGTGTCTTTCTTCGCGACTTATGACAACAGGCGCGGCAAGACGATTTATACGCTGTTTCTTCTGGCGTTTCGCCTTTATCTGTTTGTCTACCTCAGCAATAGGCCACCGATTTATCCGCTGGAGGACAGGACACAGACTAGCTTCCAGATTCTGAATATGGTCACGCTATTTTCGATTTTGTTCTATGTTTGCTGGACGTTCAGCAACACGAACCAGGAGGCGGAGAAGAAGCTTGCATACTACAACAAACGGCTGAAGCATGAGGCGCAGACGGATCAGCTTACGGGACTTTTGAACCGGCGCAGCATGATTGAATTCCTGGAAAAGCGGACCGCTGGGAATTCAGAAGAATTCTTAAGCATCGCCATCGGTGACATCGATTTCTTCAAGCGTGTGAACGACACGAGGGGACACAACTGTGGAGACGAGGTGCTTCGCAGAATCGCGGCCCTGTTTATGGATTATATGAACGGACGGGGCATGGTCTGTCGCTGGGGAGGCGAGGAATTCTGCCTGGCATTTTCGGAGAACGGAGATGTCGCGCGCAACTACGTCGATGAACTGCGCATGCGCGTGCAGGACCTGGAGATCACGGATCCCTCTACAGGGGAGATTTTCCATGTGACCATGACGTTTGGCGTGGAGGAGTATGATTTCTCCGCCACGATGACGGAGCTGATTCGACGGGCGGACGATAAGCTGTATATTGGCAAGGACAGCGGACGGAACCGCACGATCTACTGATAAAAATAGATTAGCGATGGATATTCCTAATCAGTATTCATAAGGCGGCTGGCAAAATAAAGTCTGGCCGCCTCTCTTATGGAGGGGGAGTTCTGTGTGAGCTTGCCCGTTTTGCCTTGAGTATTTATGCGAAATGGAAGCGTTGGCTTAGAATATAAAAATCAAATAGCAGGGAAAATAAGGATGAAGTGAGTTATGGAAGAAAATGCATTATTTGAGAAGACATCTATACCGAGAGCTTTTTTTACTTTAACGATTCCCCTGGTTTTGGGGAGAATTGTCGGGCTTGTCTACAATATGGTCGACACATATTTTATCGCGAAGACGCAGGATGCAGCGCTTGTGGCGGGTGTGTCTTTGTGTGCACCGGTGTTCATCCTGATGGTTGCGCTCGGGGATCTGTTCGGTCTGGGAACCAGCTCTGTGATATCGCGCTTATTCGGCGAGCGCAGAGAGGAAGAAGGCCGGAATGTCAGCAGCTTTGGCTTCTGGGGGTCCGTAGCGCTCGGCGCATTGACCGGATTGCTTATGCTACTTTTCCGGAAACCGGTCTTGACGCTGCTTGGAGCGCAGGGGGATGTCTATTATCACGCTGCACAGTATTATAAATACATAGCGATTGGGGCTCCGGCGATGGTAGTTTCCCTTGTGCCGACGAATCAGCTCCGCACAGAAGGGCTTGCCAATCAGTGTATGATCGCCACGGTGGCTGGATCGGTGCTCAACATGATCTTGGATCCAGTCTTTATTTTTACGCTGCACATGGGCGCGGCGGGAGCTGCGGTCGCCACGGTGCTGGGCAATGTGCTGAGTGTCGCAATCATGGTCTGGGTGACGGCGAGGCGGGCGACGAAACTGTCGGTCTCACCGCGCTACGTCCGGATAAGCAAGGAAAACCTGCTCGCGGTTTTTGCGATCGGCATCCCGGCGTCGCTCAACAATGTGATGCAGAGTTTTGCGGGTGTTCTTCTGAATCGAAATCTGGTCGCCTACGGGACGGACAGTGTCGCGGCAATGGGAATTGCGAGCAAGGTGTATATGGTGCTCATGATGGTCATGGTGAGTTTCGCGTTCGGTGCAATGCCATTGATCGGGTTTTGCTACGGTGCAAATAATCGAGAGCGGCTGAAAAAAACGATTCGATTCGATATTCTGGTGCAGATGGTGATTGCCGTGGCGGGTGCCGGGATAATGGCACTGGCGGCAACTCAACTGATGCAGTTCTTTTTGCAGGATGCCGCCATTGTGGAGAAGGGAAGCCTGATGCTGCGCTGTATGCTCGCGGGCGCGCCGTTTGCCGGATTGCTTCTTGTCTTCATCACATTATTTCAGGCAACCGGGAAGGCAATGCCGACCCTGATCCTGACGTTGAGCCGCCAGGGAATTATTTACGCTGTCTGCATGTTTGCACTCCGGGCGCTGTTTGGATTTCATGGCGTCATCTGCGCACAGGCAGTATCGGATGTATTGACGACATTGCTTGCGTTTGTGCTGCTGGGGATATCAGGAATCTCAGTGTAGAGAAGGAAACGGACTGTACAAACCTAAGAGGTCTGCCGGTAGGAATACTGGGATGGACAGAGCGAAGTTGAGCAAGATAGGAATATCAGGATGATCTGGGAAAAGTTGAGTAAGATATGGAAAAGACCAGGAGCCGGGACGACAGAGGCTCTTGGATGTCAGGAGGAGAATACTATGTATATCATCGTTGGGCTGGGGAATCCCGGGCCGAAATATGCGCATACGAGGCATAACGCTGGCTTTGAGGCGGTCGACCGGCTGGCGAGCCGGTATGGAATACGAATAGAGACGGAGAAATTCAAGGCGCTCACTGGCACGGGCGCGATCGAAGGACAGAAGGTGCTTCTGCTCAAGCCTTTGACTTTTATGAACTTGAGCGGGGAGAGCGTCCGCGCGGCCTGTGAGTTCTATAAGATCGATCCGGAGGAGGGATTGATTGTTCTCTATGACGATATCAGCCTGGCGCCGGGGCAGCTGCGCATCCGGGGGAAAGGCAGCGCCGGGGGTCACAACGGGATCAAGAATATCATCAGTCAGCTTGGCACGCAGGTGTTTCTGCGTGTGAAGATCGGCGTTGGTGCAAAGCCAAAGGATTGGGATTTGGTCGATTATGTGCTGAGCCGTTTTTCGAAGGAGGAGCAGCCTGAGATGGATGACGCATTTGACCGGGCTGCGCAGGCGGCGGCAATGCTGCTCATCGAGGATATGGACCGTGTGATGAGCGAATTTAACACGCGCAAAGAAGCGAAACCGCAGGAAAAGGAGTAACGTTCAGATGCGCCGGGGTAGATGTGAAGATGAGCGACGATCCGGATGCATCGGGACAGACATGGAGAAGGAATATTCATGAGAGCATTTATAGCACCCATGCAGCAGCTGGGAGAATTTGAGGAGATCGGCAGAAAGCTCGGGGCCAACCGAGGTATGCTGCAGGTGACGGGTTGCATCGACTCGCAGAAGTCGCACTTCGTGTACTGTGCAGGGCAGCAGTTCCAGGAGATCACGGGACGGGCATTCGCGCGTGCGAATGGGACGGCGGGGCCGGGCTGGAGAACAGGAACAGACGCGGCGGCGCGCTTTCTGGATGTACCGTACGCGGCTTTGATCGTGACCTACAACGACCTGCGCGCGAAGGAAATTTACGAGAATTACCGCTTTTTTGACCGGGACGTCCTGTACTTTCCGGCGAAAGATCTGATCTTTTTTCAGGCAGACATCCACAGCAATCTGATCGAACAGCAGCGGATTGCCGTGTTCAAGGCGCTCGTTGAGCGCAAGAAAGTGACGGTCATCACGACGATCGCGGCCTGCATGAACCATCTGGTTCCGTTCGAGGACTGGAAGGATCACATCATGGAGATTGACAGCGGTTGCGAGCTTGACATCACGGAGCTGAAAAGAGAGCTGGTGAAGCTTGGCTACGAGCGCACCGGGCAGGTGGAAGGGCCGGGACAGTTCGCAATCCGCGGAGGCATCATCGATATTTATCCGTTGACCGAGGAGAATCCGATCCGCATTGAGCTGTGGGGAGAGGAAGTTGATTCGATCCGCAGCTTTGACGTGGAGAGTCAGCGATCGATCGAGAATCTGGAGTCCGTGCGTATTTACCCTGCGGCGGAGCTGATCCCGGATGACGCGCAGAGGCAGGCGGCGCTGGAACGACTAAAGAAGGAGGCGGCAAAAGCGGAGAAGATCTTCCGCGAAGCTGGAAAGACGGAGGAGGCTGCGCGGATCCGCAATCTCCTGCAGGACTGCAAGGATCAGATGGAGGAGTTTGGCGAACCGCTTTCCATGGAATCCTTTATCGACTATTTTGTCCCGGACAGGACGACGCTTCTGGACTATTTTGACGAGAATACGACACTTTTGTTCCTCGATGAGCCGAACCGGATGTTGGAGTCTGCGCAGGCGGTCGAGGCCGAGTTCCGTGAGAGCATGGAGCACCGGCTGGAGAAGGGCTATGTGCTTCCGGGGCAGACGAGCTTGCTGTTCTCCTGCAATGAGGCGGTTGCGGCGATCTGCCGAAGGAATGCCGTGGGACTTTGCACGCTGGAGAACGCCCGCGCGCCGTGGACGGTATCAGGGAAATTCGGGTTGACTGTGCACTCTGTCAATTCCTACAATAATAGCTTCGAATATCTAGTGCAGGATCTGCGCCGCTGGAAGCGGGAGGGTTATCGCGTGATCCTTCTCGCGGCGTCCCGGACGAGGGGCAATCGTCTGGCCGGGGATCTGCTGGAGGAAGGGCTGACGAGCTTTTACACAGAGGATGGGAACCGCGAGGTGCAGCCGGGAGAGGTGCTGGTCACCTACGGGAACGCGCAGCGGGGCTATGAGTATCCGCTGATCAAGTTTGTCGTGATCACGGAGAGCGATATCTTCGGGCAGCAGAAGAAGAAAAAGAAGCGCCACAGACGCTATGAGGGCCGGCAGATCCAGGATTTCGCGGAGCTCTCGGTCGGCGACTATGTGGTGCATGAGAATCACGGGCTCGGCGTTTACCGCGGCATCGAGAAGGTGGAGGTCGACCGGGTCACGAAGGATTACATGAAGATCGAGTATGCGGGCGGCAGCAATCTCTATGTGCCGGCGACGCAGCTCGACGTGATCCAGAAATACGCGGACAGCGACGCGAAAACGCCGAAGCTCAACAAGCTCGGGACGCAGGAGTGGAGCCGCACGAAGACGCGCGTGCGCACAGCCGTGAGGGAGATCGCGCAGGACCTTGTGAAGCTGTACGCCGAGCGGCAGAGAAAGGAAGGCTTCGTCTACGGCGAGGATACTGTCTGGCAGAGAGAGTTTGAGGAGATGTTTCCTTTCGAGGAGACAGAGGATCAGCTTCTCGCGATCGAAGCGGTGAAGCAGGACATGCAGAGTCCGAAGATCATGGACCGCCTGATCTGCGGGGACGTCGGCTACGGCAAGACGGAGATCGCGATCCGCGCCGCGTTCAAGGCGGTGCAGGACGGCAAGCAGGTCGCCTATCTTGTCCCGACGACGATCCTGGCGCAGCAGCATTACAATACCTTCGTGCAGCGCATGAAGGATTTCCCGGTGCGCGTCGACCTGATGTGCCGTTTCCGCACGCCGGCGGAGCAGAAGCAGACAATCGAAGGCCTCAAAAAGGGCATGGTCGATATCGTGATCGGGACACATCGACTACTGTCGAAGGATGTGGAGTATAAGAATCTCGGTCTGCTCGTGATCGACGAGGAGCAGCGCTTCGGCGTGGCGCACAAGGAGAAGATCAAGCAGCTCAAGAGCGACATCGACGTGATGACGCTGACGGCGACACCGATCCCGCGCACGCTGCACATGAGCCTCGTAGGGATTCGCGATATGAGCGTGCTCGAGGAGGCGCCGCAGGAGCGCGTGCCAATCCAGACCTATGTCATGGAGTACAACGAGGAACTTGTGCGTGAGGCGATTAGCCGTGAGCTTGCTCGCGGAGGACAGGTCTATTACGTGTACAACTGTGTCAACAATATCGTGGAGATGACGAACACGATTGCGGCCCTCGTGCCGCAGGCGCAGGTGGCGTTCGCGCACGGGCAGATGAAGGAGCGGGAGCTCGAGCAGGTCATGTACGATTTTATCAACGGGGATATCGACGTGCTCGTGACGACGACGATCATTGAGACCGGTCTGGATATCTCGAACGTCAACACGATGATCGTGCACGACGCGGACACGATGGGGCTTGCGCAGCTCTATCAGCTGCGGGGACGTGTCGGGCGGTCGAATCGCACAGCCTACGCTTTTCTGATGTACCGCCGCAACAAGATGCTCAAGGAGGTCGCGGAGAAACGCCTGTCCGCGATCCGCGAATTCACGGAGCTCGGCAGCGGCTTCAAGATCGCGATGCGCGACCTGGAGATCCGCGGCGCGGGCAACCTGCTCGGCAGCGAGCAGCACGGGCACATGGAGGCGGTCGGCTACGATCTGTACTGCAAGCTTTTGAATGAGTCTGTCAGGGAGATCCAGGGCGAGGCGACGCCGCAGGAGAGCTATGAGACGGCGATCGATCTGGATGTGGACGCGTTCATTCCGGATACTTATATTAAGAATGAGATTCAAAAGCTTGATATTTATAAGAGAATTGCAGCGATCCAGAGTGAGGAAGAATACGACGACATGCTGGAGGAGCTGATGGATCGTTTCGGCGAGCCGCCGCGCTCGGTGCAGAATTTACTTGTGATCGCGCGGATGCGTTCGCAGGCGCATGATGCGTACATCACGGAGCTGACGCAGAAGGGTGACGAGGTGAAGATTGTCATGTACGAGAAGGCGCAGATCGACACGACACGGATCGATAGCCTGCTCAAATATTATCGCGGCCGGTTGCGCTTTACGATCGAGGCAAATCCGTATTTCACCTACACCAGGCCAAAAACGCAGGCGTCAGGCAAAGAAGGCGAGAGTATGATACAGCTCGCGCAGGAGCTGTTGGCGGCAGTGCGGACGCTGAGCGAATAGTATGATATTTCATGGATCATTGATATAGCTCATGCAGTGCAATAAAAATCATATTATCTTCCGGTTCCATATGGAAACCGGAACGGGAGATAAAAGCATATTTATAGCAATTCAGGTTTGTGGCCTTCACCTGCTCGATCTCTTTGTGGATTATGGTCTGTGTGAGCGGTTCTTTGCGAAATTTTACTTCATAGAAAATGTATCCATTCTGATCTTCTGTCACAAGATCAAACTCGCCGTTTCGATTCTCGGAGGGTATATCGTAGTAGTATTTTCCGATTTTCATAAATGGTTCAGGGAGCAGTTCGAGCTTGTTCTGACGAATCAGATACTGGCGGCAGATTTCTTCGAAAGCAAGAGGAACATATTTCTCATGAAAATCCTTTTCAATATAACGTTCATAAAACAGATCCGGATTCATGACGTTTAACTGCGAGGAAAACCGGAATACATACCGATAAAAAAACCTGGACAGATTGTCGATGATATAATATCCGGATTTTCTCTTGTTGTTTTCCTCGTTAATGGGAGACTGTTTGCTGACAACTTCCATACGAATCAGCCTGTCAAGTACATCAATCATAGTCGGCGCACTTGTTACATGGGACTGGGAGAGAATATCATTGTATTTCGAATATCCTTTTGCCAGCGCTTCAAAGACTTCATTTGCATTTGCAATTTTGGAAATCTCCGATCTCAGATACATGGTTACTTCATTTTCCAGACGCGCGCCGGGGGATGCGATCAGCTCTGTAATGTTTTCACGTACAGAAAGGGCAGGATCAACAAGTCTGTTATAGTATGGAATGCCTCCGAATACGCTGTACAGACGTACTTTATCTTCGTCAGAAAAGCTGGGGTAAAACATAGCGGATTCGTAATAGTCCATCGGCTTCAGGTTGATAGTCAGATCGATCCGCCCGTAAAGAGGATTTTCGTCCAGCAGAAGAGACTTCATGGTATCGACAAAGGAACCGCAGATAATGAGCTTGAGGGCAGAACTATCGTGATATTTGTCAATGAGAGATTGAAGGATACTGTCCATTCCTTTGACTGTGTTCCGGACATAAGGATATTCATCCAGAACCAGGATCAGTTTCTCCTGATTGCCGCGCTGAAACAAAAAGTCGAGAATTTCTTCCATTCCGGTAAAGGAAAGGCGTGGGTAATTGAATTTTTCTGCGATCAGTGCAGCCAGGCTGTCTACATTGTTCAGTTCGGTCGTCTGTTTGCATTCGTAATATATATATGCAGTAGATGTTTCGCGCAGACATTGTTTGATCAGTTCACTTTTCCCGACACGTCTCCTGCCATATAGTAACAGTACCTTCATCACGTCTGACTGAAACAGTTTGTGGATGCCTTTTTTCTGCTGCTCCCTTCCATAGAAAGTCATTTTATAAAATTACCTCCTGCCTTGTTTGCATTTGATTCTACCACAAGACCGTTACGATGTCAAAACTTATTCGGTTAAAACCGAGTCGGATAAAACCGAACAAAACTAACAGTCAGCCCTCGGAGTCATCCGGAGAGCATAGCGAAAAGATTTATTTCCTAATTCAGAACAAATATTGCAGTTTTTTTGATACGACGATATAATGAGACAAAACCTGGTAGAAATGTTTTATGATAAAGCAGACTCCGTAACTTCGGATAAGATAGTGACCGGAGGATGCAAAGATCTGTGAGGTACTTATGAAAATAATACTGATGGCCGGAGGCAGAGGGACGCGGATCAGCGCCGTCTACCCGGACATTCCGAAACCATTGATCCCGATCGACGGCGTACCCGTGCTGGAGAGGGAGATCCGCTCTCTGGCGGAGCAGGGCTTTACCGATCTCATTCTCACGGTCTCCCACATGGGAGAGAAGATCATGGATTACTTCGGCGACGGCTCCGGATATGGCGTCTCGATCCAATATTACAACGAGACGACGCCGCTGGGCAACGCGGGGGCACTATTCAAGCTGAGGGATCAGCTGACGGAGGATTTTCTCCTTTTGAACGCAGACGCGATCTTTGACGTGGACTTCAACCGTATGGTAGAGTTTCATCGCGCGCGCCATGCGCTTGTCACTCTGCTTACGCACCCGAACAGCCATCCCTACGACAGTGGGCTGCTGATCGCTGACGAAAACGGTGCGGTGACGCGGTGGCTCGCGAAGGAGGACGCCCGTCCGGATTATTATAAGAACCGGGTAAACGCCGGATTGCATGTGGTCTCGCCGGAGATTCTTGACCTGGCGAATATCGATCCGGACCGGATCGGGACGACAGACGAAGAGACGGGAAAGACAGTCAAGATAGATCTGGATCGTCAGCTGCTGAAGCCGCTTGCAGGCTCCGGAAAAATGTTCTGCTATGACAGTCCCGAGTATGTGAAGGATATGGGAACGCCGGAACGCTATCAGGCGGCCGCCGCCGATTTCCGGGCGGGTATTGTGCAGGCCAGGAATCTGAAGAGAAAGCAGAAGGCGGTCTTTCTGGACCGGGACGGCACGATCAACAAGTATGTGGGTTTTTTAAGGGATATCGATCAGTTTGAATTGCTGGATGGGGTTGCCGAAGCGGTCAGGTGCATCAACGCTTCCGGCTATCTCTGCATCGTCGCCACAAACCAGCCAGTGATCGCGCGGGGAGAAGTGACGGTGCCGGAGCTTGAGGAGATTCACAACAAGATGGAGACGCTGCTGGGGCTGGAAGGAGCTTATGTAGATGGGATCTATTACTGCCCACATCATCCGCACAAGGGCTATGAGGGCGAGGTGCCCGAGCTGAAGATCGACTGCGATTGTCGCAAGCCGAAGCCTGGGATGCTCCTGAAGGCAGCAGAGGATTTCAACATCGATCTGGAAAATTCCTGGATGGTCGGAGACGGAGAAAATGACGTGAAGGCCGGGATCGCGGCAGGGTGCAAAACGGCGCTGATCAGTGAAAACGGCGAAGAGTTCGGACAGACCGTGACCGTGCGTTCGCTGGTTGAATTTGCAAAGCGATGCATCGTGAGTGAGTCATGACAGGTGATTCGAAATCAGGGTCTATATGGCTTAACTGATACGGAAAAATATAATGGTGTACAAATAAAAATCAAAATGTACACGGAACGCACGCGCGGGATATTACAATGACAGCAGTCGGTCGATCACGTGCCCGGTCACATAGAAGGTCGTCTCAAAGTGCATGAATTGCAGGATGTTCTCGTCCCACATGAATTTCAGCTGCGGAGGGAACTCGTCGTCGCCTTCCCAGAACTGGAGCTGAATTGAGAGAAACGGAAAAACGGGGATTTTGTAGGATACATCGCCAATCTTTTCTTTTGTTCCGTGCAGCGCTTCGCAGGCCGCCGCGAGACGGTCAGTGTGGTGGTCGAAGGAGCGGGCTGCAGGTGCGAACATGTCATTTCCGGGAGCCGCCGCGAGGTTGGCTCCTTTTACATTGCTGATGCCGCAATAATTTCCGGACAGGCGGCAGTCGTTCTTCGAGTAGCAGAGCACATCAAAGATGGAGAGGACTTCCTCGAAGCCTGCCTCATGCCAGAGGCTGGATTCATTTTTTTCCGAAATCTGTTCCTCATATTTACAGTCTGCTGTCTGAGGCGCGGTTGTTTGTTTTGCATCTTCTTTCCACTCTACATTTCCGGTATGCCGGTCGATCCGATAACGGCGCGCGACAAACTCGATGTACAGAAAATCGTCGTCGTGCTCCAGATGAAATTTATCGATCAAACGCTGCTGGTCGTACTTCAGAAATAATTTCTGCGACTCTCTTTTTGTCGTTTCGTAATTGGATTTGCGCATGAGATCCTCCTTCCCGAGCTGCGTGTTTTACAGGAATCGTTTCTGTTCTCTTTGTATTACTGCATCCTTATTTCGATTTCCATTTATATCCACATTTTAAACACTCCCATGCCGGATGTGTACTTAAAAGTTCTTAGCCATAAATTCAGCTTGTTATTTTAAATTACGGATATCCTCGACCAGTGCGTCAATCTCATCTTGTGACGTGCCCCAGCTTGTGCAAAAGCGCACGCAGCTGTGCGTGTCATCGATCTTCTTCTCAAACTCGAACACGTATTTCTCTGCGAGCTTTTCCATCTGACTGTTTTCCAGCACAACGAACTGTTGGTTCGTGCAGCTTTCTATGTAGGCCGGAATGCCCTTTTCGGCGAAAGCGCGGCGAATCTGCTGTGCGAGATCGGTCGCCTTTTTCGTGATCTCGAAATAGAGCCCGTCCGCGAACAGTGTGTAAAACTGAAGTCCGAGCAGCCAGCCCTTGGCGAGCATCGCGCCGTTCTGCTTGATGTAGCTGCGAAAATCGACATTCAGTGCGGGGTTTGTGATGACGAGCGCCTCGCCGAAGAGGGCGCCGCATTTCGTGCCGCCACAGTAAAAAAGGTCGGTCAGGCGGGCGAGATCCTTCATGTTTACATCGTTCTCGGTGGCGCCGAGACCGTAGCCGAGCCGCGCTCCGTCGACAAAGAAGTACATGCCGTATTCCCGACATACGCGGCTGATGTCCTCCAGCTCCCGGAGAGAGTAGAGCGTACCATACTCAGTCGGGAAGGACAGGTAGACGAGCTTTGGCTGGGTGATGTGCTCCGGGATATCGCTGTCGCGGTAAAGCCTGGCTGCCTCCTCAATCTGCGCGGCCGTGATCTTGCCGTCATGTGCGGGCAGCGCCTGAATCTTGTGGCCGCAGTGTTCGACCGCGCCGGTCTCATGGACATTGATATGTCCGCTGTCCGCGCTGAGGACACTCTGGTACGGGCGCAGCGCTGACGAGATCACCGTGTAGTTGACCTGCGTGCCGCCGATCAGGAAGTGCACGGCCGCCTCCGGGCAGTCCAGATATTTTTTGATCGCGTCGGCGGCCTTTTCGCACCACGGGTCGATCCCGTAGCCACCGTAGCTCTCGTCATTTGTGCGCGCGAGTGCCTCCAGGATCTTTGGATGGGCGCCGCGGCTGTAATCATTACTGAAACGGATCATATTTTTCTCCCTTGTATATTATTTTCACAAGCCAATTTGCAGAAGCTTGATAACGTTACAGTCAGTTTTTATTCTATTACCCCGTAAATATAGGCATTCAGGATATTTTGGGGTGCCTCATAATAAAAGCTTGAATTGTAGTCATCAATTTTTTCGCTGACAAAGGAATTATACGCTTCGAATATCGCGTCAACGACGGGAAGCTTTTTTTCTCTTGCAATGCCGAGGACAAGTCGCTTGTATACTTTCCCGATATCCCAATGACTCGGGACTGCATAACGGGCTGCGGAGACATTGTCAAAGTCTCCGGTCGTGATTCCGGCTTTTTTGATAAAATCGTCGCTTACCGTTTCGATATTATCGCTGTGATAGATGTCGGCAAGATCGTATATTTTTTCTATCAGAACTTTGCCAAGTGAATTTACTACGACGGATCGCTTGTTTTTGGTTCGCCGCGCAATATATTCGATTAGGCTGCAAGTGAAAAAAAGGTCATTTTCCTTGCGATCTTCTCGCCCTGTCATATGCGTACCTCCTCGCTTGAGACAAATTCAAGACACTTCAGTGCAGCGTTTGTACAGAAACTGATCTGGTGTGTCGGGTATTTGAATTTTGCAAGAGCCCAGAATTGCTCCCTCGTCAGGACGCCGTCCATGTAATCGGCAATAAAGTTGTAGATCTGATCGTTTGCCATTGCTCCGATCACGATGTCATAATCATGAGGTCGTCCATGACGACAGCTTATGATGAAGTCGAGCCAGTTTTCGGTCATTTCTTTAAATTCAAGTATTTTCAGGCCGGTATCCATGCGCACAGTATATGTGCTGACAGTGGGGGTGTTGTATCGTCTGGCCCAACGTTCCGCCTGTTCCCGGATGATCGTACAATAGAAACCGGGGCCGAAATCTTTCGTATTCTTTCCCGGGACTATCTTTGGATTCCGAATGGCGGAGTATCCACCATGATAAACAGTCATTTTACCCATTTTTCTGATGCCTCCGTGGTATTTTTAAAAAAGATTTTATCATACTTTTTAGGAAAAGAACAGATAGGACGCTTTTTATTTCCTTCTTTTTCAATCTGTGGTAGAATGAATTTGTGTTTAGTTCACAATGGCTGCCCGGACGCCCGATGGGAATTGTCGATACCACGGCAAACACGTTCTCACTCGATTCGGCAACGCAGCGGTACTAAGC
>CANQEB010000020.1 GCA_947594085.1 uncultured Lachnospiraceae bacterium
TCGGTCATATCCGGGCTATTGAACACGCCCGCATAGTATGTGGCATCCGATGTCCCTTCCTCACCGTTAATCAGGATCTTCTTTGTGATCGTGAGCCGTCCGGACAGGTAGAAGTTATCCGGTATCTTCACATACACATTCGTGAATTCGGCAATTCCTTCTACTGTCTTGCCCTCGAACGTAAACTGCGAGTTGTCATCGTATTCCGGATAGAAGATCATCGTCTCATCCAACAGCTGGGTCGGGAGCAGCGTACCATTCTCATCCGTCTCACCTACGTAGTAGGTACCCTTGCCAAGATTGTCAAATGTCACGGAGCTTGTCGACGCATTCTTAAACACGATCTGCTTCACATCCGTAACACGCTGCGTTCTCTCCGCATCGGAGAACAGCGCCACGTAGTAAGTGATCTCGCCTTTGACTCCGAGGTAACCCGCCAAGCCGTCCACACCGTTCAGGCGCAGGTTCTTCGTAACCGTCAGAGAACGCTTTGTCTCAACCCGCTTCTTATCGGTCATCGACACTTTGATTACCTGACCAACCGTCTCCTTGCCGGTGATCTCGAACGAAACATCCTTCGACACCTCGTATCCCTTCGGAGCCTCGATCTCGCTCAGCGTGTACGTGCCCTTTGCAAGTCCGGTAACGTCGTGCGCCTTGCCATCTGTCGTCCAGCTATCCACTGCCGCGCCGGTCGCATCCTTGACTACCAGCTTCGCACCCTTCAGCGCGTTGCCTCCCTCGTCAACCTTCTCGATGCTGACCATGTTCAGGCCATCCTCGATCAGATAAACCGTCTTGCCGCTCGCATCTGTGGACTTGATATCCGTCAGGCCGTCGATCGTGCCGTCCGCCTTGACCGTGAACTTCATATCCGTTACACAGGTATATCCGTCCGGAGCAACCGTCTCGCAAAGCGTATAGCTCTCGCCTGCCTTCAGGAACTTGCCAAAGTCGTGCGTCTCGCCCTTCTTCGACGTCCAGCTGTCTACTACCTTGCCGTCCTTGTCGAGCAGCTCCAGAACAGCGCCGTCCAGCTCCTCGCCGGTGCCTGTTGCTCTCTTGTCGACCTCCAGTTTGATCCGCGCATCCTCTACCAGATACGTATCATTGCCGTCTGCATCTGTCGTCTTCGGCATCGTGGTCGTGATCTTGCCGTCCTTCTCAACCGTGAACTCGATGTCGGTCACATAGCCGTATCCATCCGGGGCAACCTTCTCACGCAGCGTGTATTTCTCGCCCGCTTTCAGCTTCCCGCCGAAATCATGCGTCTCGCCCTTCTTCGACGTCCAGCTCTCTACTACCTTGCCATCCTTGTCGAGCACCTCAAGCTCCGCGCCCTCGACTTCATCGCCCGTGCCGAGCTCGGTCTTGTTGACGTTGAAATGCAGCTTCGCATCGGTCATGGTAAGGAGATTGTCAGTTACCTTCTTTCCGCCAACTGTAATGTCGCCGTCCTCGTCAACTGCAAACTCGATCGGCGCAGACACCGCATAGCCGGTCGGTGCCTCTGTCTCCTCAAGCACATAAGTCTTACCAACCTCAAGCTTGCCTGTGACCTCATGCGTCTTGTCGTCTGTCGTCCAGGAGTCAACCATCTCGCCGGTCGCCGCATCCTTCACCGTAATCTGCAGCTTCGCGCCCGCAAGCTTGTGACCAGCTTCGTCAACCTTGTCGACCTTGACGGTGGTAGTGTCGTTGACGAATTCCATTAACGGAGAGTCGCCTTCCAATCCTGCTACAGTGTATGTAACATCAAACTTGCCATCCTCCGAAATATCCTCTCCGATGACCGCTGTTACAGTATAAACGTTTTCCGCATAAATAATACCCTTCGTTTCATCTGCAATCTCAGCAAGCTCTTTCAGAGTGTATTTAAACTCTTTCGCAATGCCGCTGTCAGGATGCGCCGCCTCGTAATCATCCATGCCGAAGTCAAGCTCAAAACTGATGTTTCCATCTTTATCCGGCTGCGCCGTCATCGGCAGCTTCTGTCCTTCCGGAACCTCGTCCTTGGCGCCAGCCCAAGCCAGCTCAAATGAGAACTTCGGAATCAGGGCTTTGTCAGCATCCTTCTTCATGGACTTCTTCGCCTTGATCTTCATGGAGCCGGTCGCGTCTATCTGCTCTTCAACCTCTGTATTCGTGAAAGAAGCCGACGTCTCAGTAGCTCCGTCTGCAGAATACGATACTACAACGCTCTTTTTACCGTTCTGGCCAGCTCCTACCGTCACTGTCACTGTATATTCGGTCGTGTCGTACAGAATGCCATCTTTAATGCCATCATCCCCCACATCGGTTGGAACAGTCTCTTTAATCGTGTATGTATACGTACCATCCGTGGTATACTCAATCTCACCAAAGCGCTTCTCTACCGCTCCTGTAGCATTCTCCAAATCGGCCTTAGACACAGAAACAGTCGCAATATTTCCAGTGGCACCCGTGGGCATCGGTGCGTCACCCTGAGCCTTCAGCACAAAGCTGAATCCTCCTGCCGGAATCTTATCTTTCTTGCCAGTATAGGTTTTCTGAACTTTTAGTTCCGCCGTGCCCTTTTCCGTGTATGTGTTTTTGAAAGTAATGGTGGCATCTGTGAAAGGAGTGCTCTCCGTAATCAGATTTTCCGTATCTTCATTTTTGGTTACACTGATAACAGCCGCCGTCTTTTCGCCAGCACTTTCAGTAACTTCAACCTTGATATGATATACGGTGTCATCCGACTTATAACCCTTGTCATTGTAGGTCGCTTCTGTCAAATCATATTCGTACGTACCGATTTCACTATACGTCAGCTGAACAAACGAAATATTTGCCCCGTCGTTTTGCTTTGTCTGTGATCTGTTTTTGTCCTTAGACGTTGTCTTCGGCGTCAACGTAAAACTGAACTTTGGAGCCCCTGCTAATGGAGCCGCATTATTAACCAGTTTCCGCGCCCTCAATACAAGCGTTGCATCCGATGTCGTCGTATTATTAAATGCAATGCTATTCTTCGACCCTAGATCGTCCTCTCCTTTTTTAGCAGTCTGCGTCACAGCTGCACTTAACTGCCCCGTCGTCTCATCTGCCTTAACCGCGATCGTCACCGTATAGACAGTAGTATCATCAAGAATACCCGTTATGCCTGACGGAGCCTCCGATATCTCATACGTATATGTGCCTGCCTCGGTAAACTTCAATGAGTCAAATGCAAAGCTTTGATCATTTACTTTGTTTGAAGCTTCCAGCGTTTGATTCTTCAGCGGATCGGAATCCGGATTTCCCGGAGTCTCTGCAGGCCTCATAATAAAGGTAAAGGATTTGTCCGGCGTCTCGCCATCCAACGTCTTCGTACCGCTTACCGTTACCGCTACGCTAATGTCCGTATAGGTATTCGTCACTGCATAGTCTACAGTTTCACCGTTGGTTTCCAGTTTTGCCGTGCCGGTCTTGCCGCTCGTACCACCCGACGTCACAGTAAGTTTATAACCGTCAACATCTGCTCCGGCATCCTTCTCAGTGATTGTGTACGTTCCAAGCGGAAGATCTGGTATCGTGACACTATCATTTGCTGGAACATCTACCGTCTCTTCACTTAAGCTTGGTGTGCCGTTAAGCATGTAATATGTCTTAGCCGGACTCGGCCCCTGTACAGTAAATTTGTAAACAGTCGGTGCATCCGCGACTTCAGTAAGACCGGTTGTGGTCTTTGTGATCTTCAGGCTGCCCTTTTCTTCTGTAACATGCTCATTCTGAATCGCAATGGTATCTCCATCGCCATACACACCCGTCTCTCCAGTGGACAGTTCCACCACATTAAACCGGATGGGATCCTCCAACTTCTCATATCCTTCAGGTGCTGTTATTTCTACTAATTCGTATGTTTCACCAGCTTTCGGTTCCCATTCAAGCACTCCATTATAAGTACCATTCAGTTTAACTATTCCATCTGCTCCAGTAGTGAACGTAATGTCAGTAACCCCATCTTTTCGTTTGACAGGCGTCACGCTATCTCCTTCTACTTTATATAACTGGAACGTCGCACCAGCTAATGCCTCTCCCAAATTATCTCCATATTTATAAATAGATAATCTGATTGTAGAACCTCCACCGCCACCTCCTGATGTAATAGTAACCTGCCCGTTTTCTGCACTTGCGGAATAAGATCCTTTCAAAGTCACATGATTGCTATAGTTTATTTGCTGACCACTGCTTCCAATAATCTTCACCTGATACTCTAACTCAATCGCAGTCTCGTCTGGCACATACAGGGCAAAACCACGTCCACCTTCCTTGAGAGTATATTCCCAAGACTCTGCGACACCTCCATTTTGTTTAACCTTCATAGATCCCGGAACAAGTTGCATATGCTCGCTAAAGGTATCCTCTACAAGCATATCCTCTCCATTGTTCAGTTTACGTTTGTCCTCATTAATTGTCACAGTATAGGTCGCTATATAACCATTCTCAGCAGTCGCCTTATCAGACAATTTCTTTGTAAGCGCCGGCACTGTATACGACGCATCTGCATAGGACTCAGGACCGAAACCACTTGCAGTATTTCTGAAAGTTGTTGTTCCTCCTTCCGGAATAGCTCTTTCAATCAGTTTCTCCAGAGCAGTCTCATCTTTTACCTTCAGGTAGTAATTCAAACAATAATATTCAAAGTACTCATCATCCGTACTTTTTTTCGGGGTGAGTGTGAAAGTAACCTTGCCCTCCTCTGTTGTATTTGTACTCACCGTACCCCTACTGTTTTCTGTCCACCAGTTTAAACCCCATGAAGTATCAGCACCGATGAAATATATTGAATTGTCATTATTTTTCGGATCATATAATTCGAATATATCACCATCAAAACTATCCATGATGGTTATCTCATCCTGCCTTACTCCTCTAAACTGGATTTGATACTGATAATATGGCAATCCATCAGATGTCATAAAAGAAGAAGGCTTACATGTCTTTTGTATTTCTTTTTTCTCCAGAAAGAATTCATCGCTGGTAGATTTAGGGTCTCCATCCATAGAGACAGTTACGTCATTTTTATGCGTCGCATAACTTTCATTCGGCCAACCCTCGGCAGGTGATAGTGTATATTTAATTACCAGCTTGCGTTCCTTTTCGGATTTTCCGAAATTATCTGCCAATTTACTAAACGTAATTTTCAGCGTCTGCTGATAGGTTTCTCCGCCTGTCACCTCAAGCGTATAATCCGTATCTTTTGTCAGTGACTGTGTGCTCTTTACTACGCCTCCTTCATATGTCTGTATTTCAACGGAAAGTGTTCCGTCCTTATACTTGTCAAAATAACTTGGGGTGCTGTGATATGCGGGCAATTTATCCTCTACCACCAGAGACTTATTAATTCCCGCTTTCGGTATATCTACTGTGACGGTAAAATCCACACCAGTTTCAGACTTAGTTTTTTCGTCATGCGCTTTTTCAACTTCCCAAGCTTCACCCGCGACACCTACTGTTTTATCTCCTGACGAATTCCCATCGAAGCTAGCTTCGTTTTTGGCATTAGGTGTTCCCACAAGTCCTGACAAATCCGCCTCGGTTGTGTATGTGATTTCATAGCGGTAAGGTGAAGTATCACCCTCCGGTATTGTCCAAGTCCAACTTGTATCTGTTTCAAGATTATGTACCCCAACTTGATCCCATGAATACGATACAGGACCGCCGACCGGGCTCCCATTAGCATCATATTTCTGTACCGTAATTCCTGTGCCGGAATACCTCAAAGGTACCCCATCCTGTTTCAACGTGTCTGTTACCTGTTTGCCACCAGCAGCTATCTTGGCATCCTGATTCACTTCAATTGTCCAAGTAATTTCCTGCTTACCGTCCTTGACTTCACCTGCAACACCTGATTTATCCGGGGTTACATTATATGCTGTTATATTATTTGCACTCCATTCCTTTGTAACCTCATTTCCACCTTCAGGCGTTACCTCCACAGTATTATTTGCATCATCGGTCTCAATCTTATTTCCAGTTACTTTACTATAATCTATATCCGCCCAGTAGGTAAAGGTAATCGTTTCCCCGTCTTCCATTTCTGGGATAGTCGCTGAGAAACCATTCTCGCTTCTTGACTTTGTTACTAAACCATCCCAGGATAAGCTTTTACCCTTGTCCGATGTTACCTGTATTTCATCAGTCGAAAGTTTCAGGGCATCGCCACTGATAGTATCCTTTACTACAACATTATTAGTTTTTCCGTTCGACTTTACTTTAACCTCGAACTTAATCTTTCCATTCTTCTTTTCTTCATCATTGTATGTAGCTGTTTTTTCCACAGTGACCGTACCGTTATTATTTATTTCCACATTCGTTTCTGTACCAGTACCCCAGTTCAGTTTCTCGCCTGTCGCATTTTCAGCCAAAGTTGCCTGAAAATGTACTTCAAACCAGCCGTTGCTTACCTGTCTTAACGCTTCTAGTACTTCCTGCGAAAATTTAACTTTCATTGTGTTTCCGTCAAATTCATATGTACTGCCAGAATATGTCTTTGTCCCGTCATTTGTCGTGATTGTCATCACAAATGTACCTTTCTCTATGCTTGGAGAAAGCTGTACAGGAAATGTATACGTAAGCTCAATGCCAAGCTGTTTATCAAAGCCTGGCGTTTTATCCTTTTCTGAAAAGTATAAATAAACTTCATATGTCTGTCCGGGAACAAGCACTAACTTATCGCCATCCCATTGACCCCCTGATATCGGCGGCTGCCCTGGTCTGCTCGGATCTGTTGTGAAGTATTCATTAAGGTTAGTACCGCCTGCAATATTGTAATCATCAATCGCCATCGGCTCATCCGCCCCGATTGTCTCCACCGGCTCCTGTCCGATCACAACCGCATACGGCGAAAATTCACTCGACGTAAAACCCACGGACGCAACACTGCCGTCCCCCGTCGTCTGCACCGTGCTCGGTACTTCCTGTGCCTTGCCGTTCTCGACATGTACCACATCGTAAGTTTGTACTTCTGTGCCTGCCTCCGGCTTCAGCTCCGGCTGCTTGAACTGCATGCTGACAGTGACAGTGCCCGCCTCCGGCTCGATGCGGCCGTCGCCAGCGGATGCTGCCGTGAAATAAATATCATAGAAGACATAGTCGAGAACTACGTCCTGTCCTGCGTATGCTGCTTCCAGCGCTGCCGCTGCCGCCTGATATTCCGGCGTGCCCGGCTGCATGTAATCTGCGTGGATCTGCGCGTCCTGCGGAAGGTTCGCTGCCGGCTCTGCGACTGCTGTGATCGTCACGCGACTATCTGAATATGTAAAGTTCGTCTTCGGAGCTTCCGTTGCTGCCACCGCCTCGGTCGCTTTCTCCGTAGCTGCCTCGGTCGGAGCTTCCGTCTTTTCTTCGGTCTGTGCCGGAGTCTCAGTCATCTCGGAAGCCTTTGCCTCAGTCATCTCCTCCGCCGCTTCCGTCTCCTTCTCGGTTGTCTCCGCTGCCGTCTCAGTTGCCTCTGTCGGCTCCGTAGCTTCAACTGTCTCAGACTGCTCTGTCTGCTCTGCAACTGCCTCGCTCTGCTCCGTCTGCTCTGCATCCGTCTCAGTCTGCGTGTCTGCAGGCGTCTCCGTCTGTGTCGTCCCCAAAGCGGCCTCTGTCGCCTGCGTTTCCGGAGCTTTTGTCTCAGCGGTCGTCTCTGGCGCCATCGTCTCGGACTGCATCTCTGCGGCAGTCGTCTCGGCCACGGTCTCGCTCACCGGCTCCGTCTCCGTAGCCAGTACTCCTACAGTGCTGCCTTGCTGCATAATCATCGCCGATGCGAGCAGCATAGCCAGAATTCGTTTGGTTCTCTTCTTCATTGCACATACCTCCCTGAACTTACATTTGTTGCTTTTTTGTTGCGTTTGCTACTTATTATTTTATTACTAATTAAATATTTTCCGCAATAGCCTATCTCAGTTTTTTATTCCAGAATCAGGCTATTATCCTACTGTATAAATTACGCTTTTCCATAAAAATTTTCAATAGAAAAATTAATTTTGGTCACGTTTTTGTCAAAAATTAATAAATTTTTCATTTTTTATGACCGAGATAGCGGACTACTTCTGGGCAACTTTTTGCTACTTTTATTTTGCAAACTTGTAAGTTTTATATTTTGCTTCATTTTGCAATATTCAGGAAGTTCTCATTGACAGACACATGCCCTTGTGTTATTATTGTTCTATATTATATATAATAATTCAAAATAATTCAATTATTTTCTCTTACTCACGATAAAATGACAGGCGTCGCTGCTATTTGCGGATCACCTGCCATTTTCTCATTTGAATAATAATATGTTTAACCGGGCAGCCGGGGGACGTGCTCTCACCCGTTCTGAGTCTTGCAGAAAGGGGGGATCATTATGAGTACATACGAAGAATTTGCACTCATCATCAACGTGACTATACTAATCATAGCAATTCTGAGTTATACAAATAAGAAATAGCCGTCCTGCTCTTGGCCGAGTAAACGACTATTCTTAATTAGACTATTGCGCCAGGACGGGTGACTGCCATCACCTTCCGGCTGTCTTGTTAAGCATATTATATATTTTGTTCTACTATTTGTCAAACAAAAATTCACTATTCGTCCTTCATTTTCGGATTGAAGATCCAGCTTGCCAGGTAGGAAAAGATCAGCGCTGCACTGATGCCAACCGCACTCGCCTTGAAACCGCCCTGGAACAGGCCCAACAAGCCATTTTCATCGACTGCCTCCTTTACACCTTTCCAGAGTACATTCCCAAACCCGGGAAGCGGCACCGACGCTCCTGCGCCGGCAAATTCGATCAATGGCTCATATACGCCAACCGCACCGAGCACCGCGCCCAGACACACCAGGATCACCATCACCCGTCCCGGCAGCAGTTTCGTCTTCTCTAATAAAATCTGAACCAGCGCGCAGATCAGTCCGCCGACCCAGAATGCATTGATATAGTCCATCGTCTCGCTCCTTTTTTCGGAATTTCATACAAGATAGCCTTCTCTTTCCTTATAGCTGTATCGTATTTCCCTTATTTCATGCAATATTTTTAGCTGCCTCTCAGCAGTGCTCCAGCACGACCGCGTGCGCGATGCCCGGAATCGTCTGTCCCTCATTAAAGCTCACTTTCGAGAGCAGGGCCCCGGTAGGCGCGAAGAGCACGCGCTTCCAGATCCCCTGCTGCAGCTTCGGCAGGATCATCGCCGCGAGCACCACCGCCGAACAGCCGCAGCCGCTCCCGCCCGCGTGCGTGTCCTGTCTCTCGGCGTCATAGATCTCGATCCCGCAGTCGAGATGTTGCTGCGAAATATCGAAGCCTTGCTTGTCCAATAGATCGATCAAAATTCGCTGGCCAACTGATCCAAGATCGCCGGTGATAATCTTGTCGTAGTCGGACGGCTGCCGTCCGAAATCCATGAGATTTTGTGCGATCGTGTCACAGGCCGCAGGCGCCATGCACGCGCCCATGTTCATGTTGTCCTTCACGCCCATGTCGACGATCTTGCCAGGCGTCGCACCGCTGATTCTCACATGGCTCTTCTGGGTGGAAAGTACAAAGGCCCCGCTCCCGGTGACCGTCCAGGTAGCTGATAAGGGACGCTGATTTCCGTATCCCAGGGGAAACCGAAACTCCTTCTCGGCGCTGCCGAAGTGGCTTGATGTGACCGCCGCCGCATAATCCGCGTATCCGCCCGCAATCGCCATCGATGCCAAAGTAAGCGATTCGCCGCAGGTCGAGCATGCGCCGTACAGCCCGAACAGCGGAATGTTCGCCTCGTCATTGCCGAACGATGTCGCGATCAGCTGCGCCAGCAAATCACCGCCGAAAAGATAGCGAATCTGCGCGCTCGTGAGCTCTGCTTTTCCGATCGCGGTCTGTAGCGCTTCCTGCTGCAGAGCGCTCTCTGCCTCCTCCCAGGTTTTCTCTCCGAGCTCTGCGTCTGGTGCCACCAGATCGAACTGCTCCCCGAGAGGGCCTTCGCCCTCCTTCGGGCCTACCACAGATGCACCGCTCAGGATATAAGGAGCTTCCCGAAATTTGATGCTCTGCTCGCCTTTCATCTGATTCTCTGCCATATCTGTCTCCGTTCCGCCGCCACAGGCAGCGATTTCGTTTTCTGAGAATATTGTGCCCCGAATATACAAAACCTATACCAAAAATCTGGTTGTAGTATTTTCATTTCTGTGATACATTATTGGGTAGAAACAATCAAACAACATACATCATTATAAGGGGTGATCATATGGAGCTAACAAAACATGAATCCCAAGATAGTTTCACGAAAAGCCAAACACTTCTCCACATGCTGGATAAGGGCATCGATGACATGGAAGCCGGAAGAGAGTTATCTTTGGAAGATGCCTTCACAAAAATAAATGAACTGAGAGATGCCAGAAAGAATGCAAAAATATAATGTTATACTGACATGGGAAGCAATCCATGATGTGGCTGACATCGCAGACTACATTGAAAGTGAGTTTGGGCAAACACGAGCCAATCGTTTTCAAGATGACATAAAAAATGAAATGAGTCGATTAAGCTACACAGGTAGTACATTTCCCAAAACACGAATCATATATCGAAATTATTCCATTTATAAAAAGCCATTTCCGCCTTCTATCATTTTCTATATTCTTATTGAATCCCGAAAAGAAATTCACATTCTCAGAGTATTACGAGAAGAACGTGATTGGCAACATATCTTGAGCAATACACACAATTATACATATCCTTCATAATCCTGTGCAAAAGGAACAATAGCGCTCAGTCAGGAGACACCCTCTTCTACCTCCGCGATCTTTGCCTCGATCCGGCTCTTCACGAGTGCGGCGAGCTCCACAGTCTTCATGCCCTCATACTCGCTGGGCAGAATCGGCTTCAGAAAATGTACCTGCACCTTCTGTCGAGCGATTGAGCCGGTATCGAATGCCTTGTAGGAATCCAGCAGCGCCACCGGGACAACCGGGCACTTTGCTTTCATTGCGCTCTTGAAGCTGCCCCCCTTGAAGTCGAGCAATTGGTTGCCGTTTTTGCTGCGCGTGCCCTCCGGAAATATGATATAGTTGCGTCCGTTGCCGACCTCCTCGGCTACCTGCAGGATCACCTTCATGCCTTGTCTGGGATCCTCGCGGTCCAGCGCGATTGCGTCCAGGCAGGCAAACACCTGCTTCAGAAATGGAATGTTGGCCAATTCTTTTTTCAGCACCACGGAGACCGGGCGTGTCATCACATGCAGGATCGCAAGCACGTCAAACATGCCCTGGTGATTCGGATACAGAATATATCCGTCCTTGTCGGGCAAATTCTCCAGCCCGTGACAGTCGATGTCCACGCGGCCGCCCTTGATCGCACGCTTATCGATCAGTTTGATCAGAGCGAAGCGCTCCTCCAGTGTATAGTTTTCCGGGTGCCGCGACATCCGGATCAACCGGATCAGCCCGTACGGGACGAACCACAGATTCATCAGCACCATCCAGAAAATTCGTTTCATATGTTGTCCTCCTGTCTCCGGGCCTTTTTGCTGGCTCCAGATTTTCATAGACTACTTGACACTACTCTCCGGGCGCTCTCCCGGAACACTCTCTTTCCCAGCTTCTTCAACCCTCAGCAATCAGATCTGTCAGCTCCGCAAACGTCTCAATCTTCGCGTCCCAGCGGTCCGCCTGACCGAAGCCGTACTCCGCAAATACAAACGGCACATGCGCCTGGCCAGCCGCGTCACAGTCTCCTTGCGTGTCGCCGACGTAGACCGGCGATTCGAGATGGTTTCGCTCCACGATCAGCCGGATGTTGTCCGCCTTACCTTTTCCGGTGTTTCCGTAGCACTCGATATCCGTGATATACGGGCCGAGGCCGGTCTTGTCCAGAAACAGCTCAATATACCCGGACTGGCAATTGCTCACGATAAACAGCCGCACGGATTCGGACAATTCTTGGATCGTGTCCGCGACGCCCGGATAACAGATCCGGCACTCATCTGCTTCGAGCGCTTCCTGCTCGTAAACGCAGCACAGATCCATGACCTGTTCCTGCTTCGCCTCGGAGACCTGCGGCAGCAGCCGCGCGGCGATCGCCGCCATTGTCAGTCCGAACAACCCTTTCAGCACATTTGCCGTGACCGTTACATCCTCATATCCGCACTCCCGGACCGCTCGCGTCCACGCGCCCGCCACGATTCCCGTCGAGTCCCACAGCGTGCCGTCGACGTCAAGTATGATGCTATCGATCTTCTTTCCCATCCTGCTCCTCCCGTTTCGCGTCAGGTTTTCCCATGTTTCAGTCTACCATGACAAAAATACTGCAGAACTTCCACTCCGGCGTCATACCGGATGAATCCAGTCCTGCAGTATCCTTTGATCTGGAATTCTCAATCATCTGCGCACCGTCCGCCGCGCTGCCGGCATCCATCGCTCTGCCGCCGGCTCACTTGCCCTCCTGCGCGGCTATGATCAACCGCTCACACTCGTCGCATAGAGGTCGCCGTTCGACAGTGTCCCGGAATAGTCAATCATCGCCGAAATGTGCAGCCCTTCCTGGAGCCCGCTTGTCGTGCTCACGGAAGCATCCGTGTAGTTGATCGAGTACGTATTGCCATCGTCGCCCTGAATGACGATCGTATTGTTGCCGACACTCGTGATCTTGCCGCTGACCGGCCCGACATTCGTGTTCGTGCCGCCGTCTGTGCCACCCTGGTTGTTCGAGTTGCCCGCGTATGTGTTCGTATCGCTCAGATAGGATTTCGAAATATACCCGGTCGCACCGTTTACCGACACCATGTACCAGTTCGGCGTCTCACCGACCACATTGACGGTCGTTCCGCCGCTCAGACTGCTCACGACACCGCTGCTCGTGCCTGGCTGTGCCCGGAGATTAACTTCTGTCGTCGTATAATACGTGTAGCCTGTGCCGTAATCGACATAGCTGTTCAGCTCACCGGTCACTTGCGCCTCGCCCTGAGAATCCGTAGTCTCGGTCTCGGTCTGTACCTGATCGCGCGTAAGGAATGCCTTATTCACATAGCCGGTGGTTCCATTGTAGTTAATCTTGAACCACTCAGAGGACTCTCCAACCACCGTCACCGCTGTACCGGGAGCCAGAGATCCGACTATACTCGCGTCAGATTCTGTGCTCGGCTCCATGCGGACATTTACCGTATCTGACGCATACAGGGTAACGCTCGCCCCGTAGTCTGTCATCGACGCGAGCTGGCTCGCCGCGCCGGCGCCGGTCCCGGACTGACTCTCTGAACCGTTCTTGTTCACGACATTGCCTGGCATCGCGCTGAATACATTGTTGCGCAGAACAGTGAAACTCTCCACCGACTTCTGCACGGAATCCAGCAGCGCCTTGTTGTCGTCAAGCACAGTACCTGTAATCACGTACGCCTGTGAGTCGGCAATGATCCCGTACGTCACCGCGTAAACCCACATGCTTGTCGCGTTGTACTTTACCACGTACTCATATGTATCAATCGTCGCGGAGCTGAGATTCTCAAACTCCACAACCTCAAATGCATTCGCATCCGGATATTGTCCGGTCAGGCTCGTCTTCAGCTCATCCTCAGACTTCGCCACGGAAAGATTTCGCATAGCAGTGGCGTCTGCTGCATGGACAATACTGATCATAGCGGCATTTCCAGAGGAAAACACTCTCATCTCATCCGCGTCTTGCTGCACCGCCCACGTGCTGTCTGGCAACGTGATACGAATGCTACGGTCCTGCGATGTATATGCGACATTGGTCTTTATCTCGGTCTCAGGCTCAGTCTGCGTCTCAGATTCGGTCTGCGGTGCCTTCGTCTCGGATTCGGTCTGCGGCGCTTCGGTCTCCTTCGGCTTCTCCTTGGACCCTCCGCATCCTGTCGCGAGACACATCATGGCCAGTGACATCGCAAGAGCTGACAAAGCCACTCGCGCTCTTTTATTCAACATGTAACACCCTCCAATCTTTATCTCCCTGACATATTACTATGACTCACTCTCTGCTCTGGTTCCCCTTCTGAATCAAAGCAAAAAGCCGGTATCAAAAATAACACCAGTGTAATAATACCATGCATTATCCGCTTCTGCAAGTCACACACTGATAATTCATGTTCTGATATTATAATCTTAATATTTCCGTAAACGCTTTGTAATTTTTGTAATTCGTCCACCCACTTCTCTAAATCATACAGCAGACAACCGTTCTCCGCGTCAGTCGATCTCATGCAACTTCTGGTGCCGTCGATTCACGCAGCTATGTTGTCAGTCGATCCCGTTCAGCTCCTGGTACAATCGTTTCGCGTAGCTGTCCGTCATTCCACACACATAGTCCGTCACGAGCAGGAGCCGCAGGTAAAGTCTCTCCCCCTCGCTCTTGCCGTCTGCATAGGTGTGGTAGGCCTGCTTATAATTTTCCGAAATCAGTGTCATCAACTTCTCTTCCACGTCGCTCTGTTTCACTTCCGTGTCATAGTAGAGCGCGGCATTCACAAAATGCTTCAGGTGGAAATTCAAGACCGTGTTCGCTGAGATCTCCAGCTTGTAGATCGGGGTCGAAGTAAATGCGTATCGGTAGGCCACGTCCTGCAGAAGCTTGATCTGACCCTTGGCGTATGTATATTCAAACAGGTCGTTGCGGTAAGTTCCCTCCATGATTTGCGGGTAGTTGTTGACAAATCCGTAAGTCGCACACGTAATAAGAAAGCCTTGCATGCGCACGAGGAAATTCTGCACGGCAAACTCTTCGCGATCTGCGATATGGCGCTTTTTCGCGGTCTCGTATTTTTCCCGCAGGATCTGGGCGGGGTTGAAATATTCCAGCTCGCGCGCGTTCGCGTTCTGCTCGTACTGCTCCAGCTCATGCAGCAGCTCCACATAGGAAATGCAGCCCTTCTTGTACGCGTCCTCAATATCCGCCGTGCTGTAAGCGATGTCGTCTGCCGCCTCGAGGATAAACGTCAGCGGGTGGCGCATTCCGTCTGTCCCGGCCGCAGATGCGATTCTGTGGTACAACTCCTGCTCCGCCAGAAAATAACCCATTTTTTTTGTCCTGATATCTCTGCTATGCTCGTCAATCTGCGTGGATGGCACGGGATATTTGACAATCGTATTCAGGAGGGCATATGTCAGGTTCATGCCATTTTCGTCTACCAGAAAATGAAGCTTGCTCAGAAGCCTTAGCGCCTGCGCGTTGCCTTCAAAATTGTAGAAATCCGCCAGCATTTGCTTGTTCAAAAGCTGCGTCACCGGCCTGCCTTTGTACATGAGCTTCGGCAAATATGTCTTGAACCACTCTCGGATCGCCGTCTCCCCGAAATGTCCGAAGGGCGGATTGCCGATGTCGTGGACCAGCCCTGCGCACTGCAGAATATTGCAGACATCTTCCTTCATCTGCAGGTCAAATTGCGGATCTCTGTTGTTTTGGATGATGTCCTGGGAGATCGTCTGCCCCAGAGATTTTGCAATCGAAGACACTTCCAGCGAATGGGTCAGTCTTGTGCGGATAAAATCGCTCTTGTCGAGCGGAAATACCTGCGTCTTGTCCTGCAATCTCCGGAGCGACGCGCTGCCGATGATCCGATGATAGTCTTTCTCAAATTCACTTCTCAAATCCTTGCCGGACACATGGCGCGTGGTCGTAGAGCGCGCGCGCTGCGCCGCCAGAAGAGTCGTCCATTCCATAGTATATCGCTCCTTATATTGAAGTTGGCTTCGTGTTTAATTCATTAAGGACACAACACAGCCCGGCAAAGGGGCTTGCTGTGTCTTTAGTGAACTAAACACGAAGAAATCGCCCTTGAATCTCCCTCTCAGCCGCTGCGAGGCGCGCGTCGAGTTCGTCCTGCGAAAACAGCGCGGCGGTAAGCCTCTGAAATTCGCGGTACTCGTCCATGATCCCCTGCGCGTGCGGCACACGGTATGCCCCAGCGTCGCTGCCGAGCGCAATCTTCGCCCCGAGTGTGAATCCCCTGCGAATCCGCTCGCCCTGCTGTTCCGTCAGGCGGCGCAGGGAATCGTCGTCAAAGCGACCGCTCCCGATCAGGTTCGTGATCGTCACGTACGTTGTCACCCAGATGGCTTGGCTCTCGGCGAGTGCCTGCAGACATTCCTCATCCATGAAATTGCCGTGCTCGACCGAGTCCACCCCGGCCTCCACCGCGTTTCGCACGGCATCTGCGCCGTTCACATGCGCCATCACGGCCATGCCCTCCTCGTGTGCGATATGGATCATCTCCCGAATCTCTTCTGCGTCAAGTGGCTCTTCCGTGAGCGCCCCGGCCCGGTCGAAATCCAGAATGCCAGAGAACATGACCTTGATAAAGTCCGCGCCCTCGCGGATCGCGCGCTTCACCAGCTCGTGATATTCCTTCATATTGTCAAAACCGAAGCCGACGATCCCGCCGTAATGTCCGTTCCTGTGGATCGCGAACAGCGGCGTCCGGTAGTCGATCCCATATTCCGGCGCAATCTCTTTTGCGAGCGCGGATACACCGAGCGCGTCGCCACCGTCCCGCACAAATGTAACGCCCTGCTCCCGATACAGCCGCAACTTCTCACGGATATCGTCCTCCTTCGGCCGGTTCCGGTGCAGCTCGACCGCCTCATGGTAATTGTACCCGTTCATGAACAGGTGCGCGTGACACTCTCCAAACATAGCACTTGCCTCTTACAACTGTTTTATCTGGCTCAGGTCTTCCTGAGTTTAAACCTTACCGGCTGATCCGGCCAGCAGATTTCTCTACTGTAGTATAACTCTAACCTCCTCCTTTTGACAAACCCTTTTTATCCCAAAAACATAAAACGAAATACCCCAAAAACATAAAATGAATTACCCCAAAAACATAAAACAAAATACCCCAAAAACATAAAATGAAAATTGACAAACCTGCATATTTACGCTATAATATGGGAAAACTGGTACTTGTGAAAAAGCCTGGAGGTGAGAGTCATGGCAGAGTATCTCCCACGAATCATAGATCCTGAATTATCGCTTAGGCTGGAAGCGTTCGGCGCTACCTTGATCGTCGGGCCGAAGTGGTGCGGCAAGACAACGACCGGCGAACAGAAGGCAAAGAGCATTCTGCGCATGCAGGATCCGGACCGACGGGAAGGCTACCTGGCAACGGCCGCAACGAAGCCTTCCTTACTTTTGAAAGGTGAAAATCCCCGCCTGATCGACGAGTGGCAGATGGCGCCCGTTCTTTGGGACTCCGTGCGCACGGCGGTGGATCAGCGCCAGGAGGAAGGGCTTTTTATCCTCACCGGCTCTACCTCCGTAGACAACAGCAAGATCATGCATTCCGGCACCGGCCGCATTTCGCGCATGAAAATGTATACCATGAGCCTGT
>CANQEB010000021.1 GCA_947594085.1 uncultured Lachnospiraceae bacterium
GTGAAATGTCTTCAACACCACGACGAAGCTCAATAACGCCGTCCTTATCTTTACCGCCATCCTCGGCGTAACGAATCATAACTCGCTTCGGGTCTACCATCTCAGGAAACTCTGGCGTCCACCAAGTCTTTCCTTTATCCGGCGTAAATTCTTGAACAGAGCCTATCTCATATTTATGGTGTTGAACCCAACTACGAACGTCCTTCTCTGTCTCTCCCTCTTTTGGCTTTCGCGCCAAAACAGTCATGGTCGTCTTATTACCCTGTCCAAATTGCTGTTCAAGCTGGACCCACGTTTTAACGTAACCTTCTCGCACAAGGATCGCCATAGCAACTTTTTTTGTATAATCAGGGACGCCCATAATATCTTCAACACCACTAGACACGTCTAGTGTACCGTTTCCTTCATCAATTTTTTTACGAAGGAAGTCAGCAGTTTTTTGATATCGATCCTGGCGATCGGCAATGGAATCCTTTAAATATGATCGAACAGAGCTCTCATTCATACCAAGACGACGACCAGTTTCGGAAGCATTACCATGACATTCATCATAAACCTTCAAAACCCTAGCTCGAACCGCTTTGCGGGCCTCGGAATTTGCGATAGAAATCTCAGCCCGAAGGTCAGTAGACGTGTACCAAACAGGTTCTCCAGTTTTCTTATCAATACCCTTTTGCCCAAGTAACGCTTTTGCAATTTCAGATTCGGTGAGCCCCTTTTTCTTCAAAGAATCCACTTCGCTGAGGAAATCGAATTGATGCTGTGCAGGATTCTCACCAGAACCCCAAGCGTAGCGGCCAGAACCTCGTCCCGGCGGATTCTCGTCATGGCCGACACCAGAATGATAAATATAATATTCAGTATCCATTATGTTCGCCCTCCTTAAATTCTGTGATTAGACCGTCAAACCAAACGATCTTGTCCATTACCGGAACAATATCAGTTGCGTCAAAAGTCTCAATTCGAACGTCATCGTTCTGGTAAATGCGAGCTTCACAGCCTTTCAAGGATGCTGGGCGAATGTCATACTCTAAACAAAAAAGTGCAGAATAAATTAAAAGTTGATCGAAACTAGCTTCAGAAACTCCTGTCTTCAAATCGTGAACACGTAAAAAATTCTGCCGAAAGCTAATAGCATCTGCAGTACCATAACAATTCGGCGAAAAATATAATACTTGTTCCGGCTGCATTCGATAACCGATCGCATCATTGACGTACATGTTCAACGTCAGATTACGCTTCGGAAGTTTTTGGCCCAACATAATACACTGGGCAGCAAAAGCATGAAGCTGTGTTCCTCGCACAGCCGCCAGATGATTTGCATAAACATCCAAAATTTTATCTTGATCGTAACGAAGCCAATGATATGCAGAAGGGCTAAGAAAGGCGTGACTTCCTGCAGCGACGTTTGTATGCTCGTTCCATCTCATTGAGAACCTCCTCCTTGTTCTCTGGATAGATTGTTGCTGAGAAACTCATGTTCCCAGCTTTATTCAGATGATATTCCTGATTAGGCCGATACGAAGCATCGGCTGACCGTTTCGTCTCTAAAACCGCCCACCAACTTCCTGGCATCAAAACGGTAATATCTGGAAAGCCTTGGATATACCCAGAGTCATTCTTCAGAATATAAGCTTCGGGAAATCGGTCTTTTAATTCCTTAATAAGATCCCGTTGAAAATCTCTTTCAAGGGGCATTGAAGCACCTCCTCAAAAATATATAATGAAAAGGCACATATGCGCTTCTCTCTCTATTATAAGCGATGTTTACGACGCGAATCCGAAGATTACGAAATATAGGCCCTAGGAACGCTTTCCTGAAGTTTCACCCAGGCCATCGTCATAAGTTCCAATGGAACTTCATAATAATCGGCTAACTTCTCAAGACGCTCCTGACTAATCTCGCCGCAACGCTCATAAGCAGCAAGTGTTCCTCTTGGAATTCCAGTGTCCTTTGAAACCTGTTTCTGCGTAAGATTGTGAAGAATACGAAGCTTCTTCAAATTCTTTGCAATCTGCATCTGTTCAACAATAGTAGCCATAAATATAATCCTCCTAACTACTTTTCGACATCATCTTGTTATAGAACGACCGTTCATTAAAATTATGCTTCCGACTGAGAGCTCTAGCAATCGCCAAATCGATGGGTGCAGATGATCGAAACTTATAATAATACAAATCCTTGTAAGTCGTGTTCATTCGATCAATTCTTCCCATCGCTTGTTCTGTCATTCGATACGAATAACTCTGACTATAAAAAATCATGACATTTGTTGTTGTACAATTCCACCCTTCGCAACCAGCGGAATATTGAACCAAATAAACCCAACGAGTCCCAGTTGGAAGATCCTCATGCTTTTCGCCATTCCATTCGGCGAACGGGATGGCCCATCCAAGACAAAGTTGTCGAAGAGCTTCTAACTCGTAAGTAAAATTGTAGAATATAATGACTCGATTATTGAGCATTAACAACTCTGACGTCTTCTCAATTCTAGATAAATCAGAATTCACAACTTTACGAAGAAGATAGAACAGCTTTCCAGTCTCAGGAATCGGACAGTCGTCATACGGATCCCATCGATCTCGAAATACTTTCTTATACAGATCCTTGTCATAGTCAACAATGACTGTCTCAATGTGACGCTCTGTCACTTTTGGGCTCTCCATCGTGACAAGAATTTTTCGTCGATGAGCTTCAAGGATTCGTTCATCAAAATATCTTTCGATCTTCGGATAACTCGTGTGAATGCTAAAGATACAATGTCGATTTGTAAAGTCTGTCTTATTCCGATAGAATCCATTTGCAATGAAAACTGGAATATAATCACTCCACTGATCGCCAGGAGTCGCCGACAACAAAATCCAATTATTCTTTCTCGTGATCTTTAAAAATGCTTTTGTCCATGCGCCATAGCCTACTACTCGTTGCTCATCAAATATAAAGAAAGCGTCTGAGACGTCAACATACTTCTTGATGTTATTCCAACTATCCACAACAGGAGTAAGAGAAAACATAGCAGCTTCTTTTAACCACTCGTTTGTATCTCTCTTCTTTGCTGTTGTGATAATGTACAGATCCTTCGGGTCCTTCATTGGAATATAATCACCCTGTCCATTGATTCGTAAGCTTCCCTTACATTCTCGAGTAAAGTAGTAGGCTAACGCGGTACGTGATTTACCAGAACCGACTCCACCGCATAAGATGGAGCCGGTCTTCAGCTTCTTTATGACCTCAAGCTGATAATCGGCCAACTCTACTGTCATAAAGACACCTCCTGATAAATATATTTACTCGACTTTCTCCTTAATATATGGATGACGCTGAATAGCTATCGGACCAGCATCATTAAAGTACTGTTCAAAATAGCCTCGAACAAAACAGATTGCAAGATCCAAATCCATTTCAGAAGCGGCTACTTTACCGTCAATCAAAATATCATACTTATCCGGGATCATTTCTTACTCCTCAAACGGCAGTTCATCATCCTCCGACATCGGACTCTCGTCCGTCATCCGAATGTCACGATACTTCCTCTCCAGAGGATCATCCACAATCGTCACATACAGAGCATCCAGATAACAAGAAATCCCGCCAGGACGATTCGGACGATCAGGGTAACGAGAAGGACGAATATTCATATCTACATGCATAATAGCACGAGATCGAGCAAGAATATCAATCAGCCCAATCGTGTCTTCAGTCAGCTTAGTCTGGACCATCTTCTCCTTATCATCAGGATCGTCAGGATCCACTTTGATCAGCCAAACCTTAGGCGGAATACGAGAGTTAAAGTTCACCTTCACCTTGATCCAGTCAGTAGGAGTGGAATCAGGATCGTCCGCATAAGCGGGAAGGGTCTTCACACGGAAGCCATCCTCACGAAGCTGTTCCGCGAGATCAGGATCGACAACCGCACCAAAGTTACGATCACCTTCGGCATTGAAGTCAGTCTTTCGACCGGAAAAGTTCGGATAGATCAGTCGAGTACCACTGAGACGCAGCAGTCCAAATCCATTCTTTCCATTGTAGGCAGAATTGATGTTTTCCATTGTTTTTGTTCCTTTCTTGTTTTAAAATATAATTTTTATGTCAACCTCAAGCGGCGAACCACTCAAAGTCTCCATACGCAGAGATAGTGTCGACTGCTTCGTCGACGAGTCGATTCCAATAAGATCGATCAATTTGATCCACAAGCCCGAGGGTCCTAACAGTTTCTGATTCAAGCCATCGATAAACTCCTGAATCTCCTGCTTTTGTTGCTTTTCCGGGACGTTTTGTTCCGACAGCCGCTGCCATCTTCCCATTATTCTCCCTAAGCAATACCCCGCCCCCGGCGCCGTCAACAATCGGACAGAACTGCCCGACTCGTCCGACGAACTGATAATTATGTTCATCTTCACCTAGTCCTTCATTCATATCCAAATATAATGCTGAAGTCACTTGCTTTGTCTCGCACAAGTCCTCAAATGCTATGGGTTCATGACTAAACAACGTCTTAAACACGTACGGAACCTGAAACTGTGTGCCCGTTGCCGTCCAATGGCCATCTGCAGCATCCTTTGCCACATACACAGCGTCGTTCACAAGACACAGTTTTTCATAGGTCGCCTCATGCTCGAATTCATATCCGTACTGCTTGGCATAATCCATACAGAAGGATATAATTTCAGGAGTAGCATCAGCAATCTTAATTGAATCAGTCTTGATGTGAACGACCGTAAATCCGCGATCCTGCACTTCGTGCTTTAAATTGATCATGAACAATGCGCCATACTTAGCCACAATATTATCCGCATTCCGAGGGTCTCGCAGCTTATTAGGGAACTTGGCAGCAGTCAAACCATACACAGAGTTAATGGCTGTCTTCAGAGCCGTCGACAACTTCTTCGCTTGATCCTTATCGTCCAAATACTTCGCAAGCTTTCCGTCGAACAGCTTCTTAGCCGCATCGTAATCCCCATGCTTGATAAATATCCGTGCATTGACTAGGTCCTCAAACCGCTTTGTGTACGTATCACCGAACAAATTCAGCCGAATCAGACTATGCGGATGCATCGAAGCAACATCAAGCAATGCCACATTTGTGTGAATTCCAGGAGTTGCGAACACATAGCCACCTTCTCCAGGATCCTCACCGCGGTAAATCGACTTAGCCGACACAATCTTCGTTCCTTCATTATACTCCTCCTTCGGGATTCCATAAGAAGAATATCTATAACCGGGAAAGATCGTCTCGAGCTTCGTGTACACAAACTGATCCTGCGGGTGCCTATTCGTTCCAACTATGATCCTCGTGGTATGCTGGTTCGTTGTATCATTTACCGTCAGTCCAGACAAATCAGCCAGAATCTCTCGAGCCATCCAATCCTGCTGGTTGGCATTCCACACGGCTTCCGTTGCGATCACATCGTTTGTACAGTACTCGGCAACGAGTTCCCAATTCTCTTTTGGCACTTCCTGATCCCATGGTAAGCCAAGCTCCTGATGATGGATGCCAAGCTTGATCTCCCACTTCTTCAGACTCATCTTATTGCCGGCCGACAAGAAATCATAAATATCAGTGTAAGACAGATCAAATGCATCGTTGAACAGTGCACTATCCTTTGACTTCTTATCCTCGCTCCCGATGATTCGCTGACTCAACCGATACAACTGCAATTCTGTGTATCCCATCATCCGTCCATAGAGAATATGATTATCGTAACGCCGATTATTGAATCCAACAAGCCGACGCTTGATCAACCCCTTAATATCTTCCTCCGACGGATTGATCATCTTCACGCATTTCTTACCTTCTCCAGCATCCTTCCATACGACAATAAACAGATTAGGAAACACCTCAACGTCGAAGAACGTCAGCGGTGCTTTCTCATCTACATACCGAGGCGCTTCTGTCGTATCGGCACCCCCAATGTTTTCTTCTACATCTTTCGAACAAAAATGCATCTTCGAAACGATCCGTATGCACGTCTGAGACTGGTTACTACTACTCATCGCGAACGTCATTACAGACGTCGCCATATCCCGCACATCGTAACTCAGATCAGATGCATACGCATCTTCCAAAATCTTAAATATCATGTCGATCGACGGTTTTGTATTCGGCCAAATCTCTCGGTTCAGATTCCGAAGAATCTGCTCACGGAGACTTTTCTCTGATCGAATACGTCGATCTTTCAACACTAGCTTTTCCTCCTTTAATGGCAATCCACTGGAGATCGTAGCGATGGGCAATCCGTTACACTTTGTAACCATTCGCCGCAACGAACTATTCCCAGTAAACACCTTAATCTCAATGTCAGGAGCAAATATCCGACTAAGCTTCATTGCATCTCCTTCATAAAAGTAATGCAAGTGAATCCCCGCACCACTCTTACTCAACTCAGCATAAGTGGGCGGCCACTTCGAAGCTTCTCTCAAATTTGCCTCCTGGTCTTTTTCTCCTTTCGAATTTTTAATATCGAAGTCAATGACGATCAAATTCCTTGGAAGTTTCACATAATGAAGTTTTGTTGTGTCTAGATCGGCCAGAACACTCTCACACTCGATCCACTTTCGAATTGGCTTGCCGTCGTCCGTGGCATATTGTGCTTTGTTCTCCGAGAATATAATGTCAAATCCGGATTTCTTCTTATTAAACTTCAGCCACGACTCTGCTTCCTGCGCTTCCTCCACTTTTTCTGTCTCTTTCTTTTCTACATAATCGATCTTCTCCTTCTTAAATCCGACATAAACATTTCTGGCATTAGCTTTACGATCAACCACATCATCAAAGTAATTTCGTAGCTCGTCTCGAAATTGGCGCTTATTCAATGGATAATTAATCTTTGCATCCTCAACCCACTCTTTGTACCGAAGCCAAGCAGAAGTGAGTGTAACCTCATCTGGGTGATCAACAACAAAAAAGTCGTAGTTATCCTCAATAAAGTTATAGAAATCATTTGTAACAGACATCATTGACGTGGGAATATAATTGTCGTAATAGCCAATACCAAGCTCCTCGTAAACTTTCAAACAATGATCGGCAATCGCTCCGAGTTCATAAGAGATTCCGTTCATTAATTCAGCATAACGCCTCTGAGAAACTCTCCTCCCGCTCGGATTTACGTCAACCAGCCGTCGAATAATGCCTGATTTTGCGTCGGTAATTCTAACTGGCTTATTTGTTCCCATAAATATAAAACTCTTAAACTGACTTTGATACGTCGATTTAAACTTTTCATTCACAAGTATAGGCTCATGCGATACAATCGAGTTTAATTTTGTATTATCCTCGATTCGGCTTAGATCACCATCATGCTGAATCGCTATCAAAGGATTATCACGAAACGCCTCAAGAGCGAACGAATTATTTGCTGATGCCAGCGTCTTTGCATCAAATACTGAATAATATCCAGGAAACATCTCCTGCACGATATTAAGTATTGTAGATTTGCCCGTCCTAGGACCACCATACAATACAATAAATTTCTGAATCTTTTTTGAATCGCCGGATATAATAGAACCAATGGCCCATTCAAGCTTCTCTCGCTCCTCTGGGTCGTACAAAGTATTCATCAACTCGTCATAATTACTTATCTCACCTTCCTCCATAGGATAGTCCAGCCGTCGAGTTATGTAATCGGTCTTCTTGACCGGGGTATTCGAGAATATAATACGATCATCAAGCTCATGGTAACAATCAGGCATCGACTTACAATACGTGAGCCACTCAGTCCACTTCTTGGATGAAAAATTGCTCATTAACTTCACAGACTTCCGGTCTGTCGTCTCGTACGCTTCTGCCTTTTTCAGTACCATGTCGTCGACAAGTCGTTGAACGTCACCCTCCGACTTAGACCATAGTCCCTTCTCCTCGTCCCACACGGCATAAAACGACTTACCCCGGATCATCAGATCTCGAGGGTGCTGTTTCACAAGGAACTCTGGATAAATATCAGTGACCCCTCGCTTCGTAGAAGCTGCGTTCACAGACACGAAATCCAGCATAAATATCCAGGCCTCCTTCGCTAATGTAAATTTTGTCAAAAATCGTCCAATGACAAAATGACACTTTTTTCTCTATATTCTTTTATATATTTAATTTTTTCTATAATTAATATAAAAATTTTTGTCATTTTGTCACAAAAACCCGCAAACCCTTGGGCCCCAAGGGTTTCAGCGATGACATTTTTAAAAAAAAGTGTCACAAAAGTGTCATTTTGTCATCCTTTTTCTTTCCTATATCTCCCATTCATCTTATCTATTACTCGATTTTTCTCATCCATAACCAATTTTCTGACTTCTTCTGCCATGCTAATTCCGTCTCTTTCTGCCAAAACTCTGAGCCATTGCTTCTCATCCTCAGCGAAATATAATGAAAATCCATAGCAACGATCGGGTTTGAATTGCTTTTTATCCATGACTCATTAGCTCCTTATAGCATCTTCTTAAGTACTCTGTGTAAATAAGTCTTTCGAGCTCGTCCTCTGTCGAAGAATTATCTAAATGTGCCAACTCACTCTACTCAAGAAACGGTAGTTTGTGGATCTTGATCTCAATCAGTTCCTCGTCCATTGTCTCTCCTTCTCAAAGTTCCAATTTTCCGGCATCTTTTATTCCCTCCTGCTGCTCTCGAATACTTCCATCTATTGACTTACGTATCTTTTCCATCTCTTCATTAATAGAAAGTTGAATGGATGCTCTCCGATTACTTTCTTTTAGTTCGTCTTGAAGATTTCTAATTTCTCGATCAATAATATACGGGTCTGATGTGGCAAGACCCGTATAACCATGCCGAAACCGATACCAACCAGAAATTGCGTTTTCGATTTCCGTCGTTAGCGAAACATGATCCTCTTCTGCCATTTTACACAAAATATCAACAGTTCGTTCACTAAGCGATACCTTACAATGAACAGATTTATCCATCTCGTCCATTTTACCACCCTTTCTCCGTCAAATACTCATTCATCTGCGACCAAATCTCGATCTCGCGTTGATCTCGTATGGGGTTACTCACCGGAAATATCGACCCAGCTCCATCAGATAAGAATTCTCGATCCATCCACTGATCGAGGACATACTCCACCTCGTCACTTTCAAAATGCCGATCATCAAATATGTCCAATCCAAGGTTGCAGATCATCTCCCAAAATATCAATTCCGGATGACTTTTCCCAGGATCCCCAGTGTATTCATCTTCGATCCGTTCCGCCAATGCTACGAGCATTTCAAGCACCGAACAGTCATCTCGATGATCATACACCCCAATGTCAATGTCTTTTTCACGGTAGAACTCTTCTCTGAGACTGATCCCGTCGTCCGCTCGATTCCTATCCCGCTCCAAAATATAAATGAACGGGGTGTCATGCAGCTGCTTCATAAGTCGAGAGTAGCCAATTTTCCGCAACCGCACGTGATTTACGAGCCAAATTCCGTACTCATCCCAGAGCTGAGCTCCCATTGCATGCATAAAGATACCTCCTTTCTAAATATAATAGGTAAAAAGAAGAGCCCATGTTAGGACTCTTTAAGATATGCATCAATTATGCTGTCTCCATATCGATCCCACCAGTCTCCGATAATCTCAGGCATTGTCCAAGAAAACTCGCTATGGATTCTTTTAGTATACTCAATATATGCCTGCATTGCGTTCTTTCCAAGAGCGTAATAATCTACGTAAGCGAGATCAAGCTCTCTTTCATAAACACTTCCGCATATACAGTCTTGTAGTATTTTCAAAATATCAAATCCATCTTCCAAGTACTCGATCCAATCCTTCACTTCCTCGAAGAAACACCGGGTCCAAATTTTAATTTCTTTCAGCATAATAATACACCTCCTTATTAAAGGACAGGAATATCACGCGAATAAAAGAAAGGTGCCATGTTAGGCACCCTCCTCCGATTCGGTCTTCTTCTGTTTCTTCGCTTTTACCTTCTTAATGAGCTCCGGACCAAGTTCAGCCGCAACCATCCCAAGGCAAGCAGCGACAGCTCCGTCAAGCATGGACAAGACTCTGACGGTACAGAATGTCTTCCATCTAATGAGAAACCAGTCTTGGCCCATCATTTTAGCCAATTTGTCCATGTCTTGTCGGACAACGTCATATTGCTCCCCGACAGCAGTTGAAACTTTCATCTGGCCACACTTAGAGTTCAAATATAGGTCTGTAAACATGATAAAGACCTCCTTTCATTGTAAGCTTCGATTTCTAGACGAAAAAAAGAAGAGGCCATGTTAAGCCTCTTGCGGAATCATCCATAGCAGATACAAACAATCTGCTACGAGATCCGACTTGCTTCCATGCCTCTCCTTCATCCAGAAATAGTACGTCCTGCAAATATCCATGTTGGCCCAGCATCTAAAGGCCTCTTTCTCTGTCTCAAACTCGACAATTTCACTCAGATTGGTACATAGTTCCCCATAACCATCCCAGAATTCATCCCAGTGGTCCTCAAACCACATGTAATCCTGTTCAGATTGGGTCTTGTAAACCCATCCATCGAACCTGTAAGTGAATATCAGTCCTTTTACTAAGCTAACGATGCCAAATTTATGCATATAGCACACCTCCTTCGTTATAATGAAGGATTTCTGTGCGATTCTAATGTTCTATAATATCCACCATCCCACCGTGCTTCTCGATTAACTGGTCCACGATTTCGACTGGGACCTGACCATAAACAGTATGCGTCGGCTCACTTGGCGTCTCAGCATACTCCAAAATAAGATCGTCCACCATGCTAGGATATCCGAGCTCGACTGTCTCGTATCGAGGTGCGTCGTTCACTCTAGGTGTGCAGTAGTGCCCATAACTCGCCTGAATAGACACTTCGAATCCATCCTCGCATTTTACTCCCGGGCGGATTCTAAAATATCCAGATTGATCCCTTGAGCGAGTCAGTTTCAGAAACAAATTGGTGTTAAATGGCTGCATTGTCTTTTCTCCTTTCATAGATTGTGTAATATCTTTTGACATTCTTCATATTCAGACAGACTTTCGCAATTTTGCGTATATGATCGGGTTTATTATCTCGCTCCGCGTCTAGAAACGCACCATAATCAGACAAAAAGGTGTCCGGATCGTCAAGATTTACTTCTTTTGCCCATTTTTTGAATTGCTTGAGAAAGCGGTCAATTCTCAATTTCAAAATTGGCCCAACGAAAAAATTATTCATGTCTTTTTCTCCTTTAAAATATCATTCAATTGCCGTATCCGGATCGAGAATTTTCGACAGATCTACCAAATCGACGAATTTGATCTTTAATTTATGATCGAACGGTATATATTCGTCCCCGTTTGTAGTCAGAAATAGGTCAAGATCCGGGAATTTCTCTTTATCGTCCCACACCCAGCCAAGAGTCAATGCCTCTCTTGACACGGGCAATTCGAGGTAACTCAAAATATCAATAAGTATTACAAACCCTCGTCGAAGCAATCGGCCTCGAAAATCGTTTCGAACATTGTTTAGAATGGCGATGCCCCATGCGCATCCCATGTGAGAATCCATAAACCACACGTTTGAATTCCGATCGACGCATCTTATGCAAGTTTTTGTCTTTTTCATGACTTCCTCCAAAAATATAAGAAGAGGAGCCCTATGCGAGCCCCTCCTCCGTTTTGTACAGGCCACTTATGTCCTTCAGATTATGGAAAGTCACCTCGAACCATCCTCCCGGAAGATAAGACCAGGTCACCAGATCTTCCTTCCTCAGTTTCTCATCGAATTCCCATCCGAGAGTCAATCCCTCGTAAGACTGCCGAAGATGCATCCATTTGAGAGCCTCATTCAAGGTCTCAACGCCATGAACCTCCAACGAGCGCATAAGGCATTTCCTCATGTTCCGAAGTTCGTACTCGATATCATCCGAGCCTTTAGAAGACATCCAATACTTCCAGTAAGATTCTTCCGGTCCAACTTTCCGAGTGACTTCCATAGTATTTTTGTTAATAGACATTATAGTCACCTTCCTTTCACTCTAGGAATGGATTTCACCGCGAATATAATCCTCCAAAATCCTAGAGATCTGCGGACAGCTATCATGGTTCCATTTCTCGCAGACTTTGATATGCTTACAGCTAATCGCCTTCACATTGAATCCGTTTTGCCAAAGAAGAGACTCAATATCCGGATCAAAGTCCCAGCATTCCAAACAGCACGGTTTCAAATCGATTATGTGCCTATACTCACTCATCAGGATGCGTCTCCTCATACGAAGCATCAATGCGCATGATCTCATAACACGTATCGAGTTCGTCGTTCATGACATAGATAACCTTCTCGTCCGAGTCCATAAACCCATACTTCCTCAGACAATCCCCGACAAGCCGCTCGACGTCGCTGATGCGCTCTTCCGTATCCACATCGGCAAGGACGTTGTCCTCATCGTAGAATTGCAGCTCCACCATGTCGATGCCAGCCGGGAGTTCCGCCGCCTTGTCGGCCGAGATTAGATGTGGCTTCCGCCCTTTGGACGCTTCATGGCGGGAGATGATTTCGGCAAGCTCGGGGTCTTCGATTTCGGAATCGTCGTCTTCGGAATCCTCGGTGTCCTCACTGTCTTGGGTGCTTTCGTTATCATGGGATGGTTCCTCCTTTTTTACTGTGCCGTACATAGCGGCGTAATTTGTTCCCTGCCGATTACGCTCGAGACGCTCTCGAATTTCAGCCGCTTTCTGATCGCTCCATTTGACAGGGTTGATCTCTTCTTCCTGCTCCTCGGAAACTTCTTCCTCATCCTTGGGAACGCCGTAGACGAGCTGCTTCATCTCATTGACTGTCTCCTCAGCATATTCGCGATAGACCTTCTCGTAATGGACTTTCGCGCCAAAGAAGCCACCGAGAGCGCCGATGACGGCGCCTCCGATGAAGAATATAATATTAGTGTGTTTCATTTGTCTTTTTTCCTCCTTTTAAATTCTTTCAATGGATCGTCCGAGAAGAAGTCGACTAGTGTGTAAATAACGTCAAACATGAGACCGATTATAGCACAGCCAACCACCGACAGAAGAATATAAAATGCAATGTCACTCATATCAGATCAATAATTACTCCATCGACATTGAAGTCGAGAAGTACGGCATTCTCTTGCTGGTTGATAAACCGTCTCACCTGAGGATTGCTGATGTCACGCAGACCGAACGAAATATAATTACTCGGTTCAGACGGAGGATTCTGTACCCAGCCGACCAAGCCTCCCTCAGACGTCATGGGGAACCCGAGTGCATCATACACCTCATTCAGGAACACGTAACCACGCGTGTTGAGGATCGTGTTGAAGTAGTTCTCCTGCGCCTTCAGGAACTGCATGTTGAAGAACGGGTCGTCATACCAATTTGGATTGGGCACGCCGTCACGAATATAATGCTCAAATACACGAGCATACTGAGACGGCTCCCCACCGTCGAGGGTCAGAATATCCTCCTTGGTCTTCTTTTTCTTACCCTTCTCGTCCGTGGTCTCTCCAACGAGCTGCTCCTTCTTCCAGCCGTAGCGGAAGCGTTCATCGGCCTCATCTCCGAGCTCCTCCCGCACTCTCTGACGATATGTCTCAAATGCTGCCATAGCGCCGTTATAGGCTCCCAGAAGGCCCGTATAGCGCTTCTTTTCCACGCTGTAGGATCCCACGATGCAAGCCCCAGAAGCCAGCCCAAGGCTCACAGAGGGGCCGTAGAGGCAAATATAATCCTTGGCAATGGTTAGATAAGCCTTCGTCTTTTCTTTCTGCACGTCCTTTACAGAAATAGCATGGCCTGTGATCTCATCGTCGTCAAGAGTCGTAGGCATAGTCGTGCCAATGTAATCTTCCATCTCGTGAATATCATCCATCATGTCCTCGTGGGATGCTACAACACCTGGAAGCTTCGTCGTCGCCTTGCAAGCCAAAATTACGGTCCCCACAAATCCACTGATCCCGCTCACAAGCAGAATCTCCGGAGAGTGCTTCTGGACCCGCAACTTACTTCTTCCAAGAAATCTGGAAAGCTTTACAGGAATTTTAACCTGGGGAATTTTTACGTTAGGCAGTTTCATTTTCATTGAATTGAGCTCCTTTCAATATTTTATTCCGCAGAGGGTGGATAAGAGTCCATCACTACTTCTGGATCTTCCTTCACCCAGTCGATCGGCTCCAACGGCTGATTCGCCATTGCCTCCGCTTCCCGTTCGATGTTCTCCCACTGATTACAACCTGTAATCGCCTCGTTACTCTTTGTTTTCAATTCGCGAAAACCCTCGTTAAACCCTTTGGCTTCTGCGATCTTCATTTCTTGAATGGCCTCTTCAAGAGAAACCCCGCCGAATTCATCCTTGGGATCATTTACACGATAGATCTTTTTGAATGCGTCGATTAGACTATCGCCATCCTTAAGATCCTTCCGAACCTGACTGTAAATCTGCTTTTTAGGCCGATTCCGATAAGGTTTTGTGCCTAGATTCCAGTTCGTTTCGTCATAATACAGAAAATATAGTACCAAACCGGTCTCCAGTTCTATCCTGAGCATTCTCGCACCGATCTTGTTGCGGGTTTTGATCGGAACAGAACCCAAAGCCAATCCATAGAGACTCCAGAATTTGTCGAACAATTCCCGTTCTGTCATTTTCTCAAACGCCATTTTTGATTCCTCCTTGTAAATATAATGATTACATCCTGTAATCACTCAGTCGTCCAATGGTTCTGCATCATCCACATCAATCAGCCAGCCACGTCCCACATGACTGATCCCGATCTGCTCAGGACTCCTCCAGCCGTATGCTGTGTCAGTATATACCGACGACTGATCCACCAATTCCAATAGATCCGCCACAGAAGCAGACCCGTACGTCTTAATTCGATCGTGAAGGCTCGCCACGACATTACGAGCATCGTTCCGATCGCTCAGAACGATTTCTCGGTAGTCCGTATCGATCCCTCGACGAGAATATCTTTTCTCATCTCTGTCACGACGGTCACGATCCCTAGGAGATCGATAGGATGCTGAGTAGTCGGTCGAAACATTGCTGTAACTCCTACGACCTCTGCTACGCCGTCTCCCGCTCACCTGACCGAATAGAAGCATCTCTCCCAGGTCGAGGATCGTGTCTTTGATAAATGGAACAATAAGTTCGTTTACCAAATATCCACCAACATCCTCGACATCGTCTGCAATGAACAGAGACCGGATCCGCTTCCCAAGAGTAGGCTTTGTACTCACGACTCTTCCCTGTTTTACCACCGACTCGAGTTTTGGGGCTGTCTTTTTGTCTGTCGGTTGCTCCGTAGGTTTCTTATTCGGCGGCAACATTGACCTGTCCACTTTGATCATTTCATGTTCTGCCATATTTATTCCTCCTTAAAAATATAAGGAGCGTTGTTTAAAACGCCCCTTATTTGGACTTAGTTTCAATCCTCTTCTTCGGACTCCTCGTCCGGCTGGATTTCGTGAATCACGCCCTCCTGCACCTTGGCGCCCTTTACCTTTTTCGCCTTCTTCCTCCAGAACTGGTAGAACTTCTCCCGCTCCGGGGTAGCGATGCCTTTCTTCTCACAGTGCTTGTCATACACCTTCTGAGAGATCTTTGTCCCTCCGAAGATCAGACCTACTGCGGCAGCACCTACACCCAGAATGGTACCCCATCCAGTGCTGGATTCCACAACAGGCGGAAGTTCGGTGATATCGGTCACCTCAGCGCCCAGATCCTCCATCGTATCCATCACGACTTCCTTCTGCTCGTCCATTTTTAAATCCTCCTAAATATAAAGTATTTTTGAAACTAGGTTTCATTATAGTGCTGGAATTTTGTGCGAATTAGTGGTCTGTCGGAAGCTTAGTAAGAATCTCCTGCAGAGTCACACGAAGTTCGAGAAGCTGTGCCCCATCTAGGGTGACCATTTTAGTCGAAAGAGGCTCCACTTCATTTTTCACGACAAGTTGAGCTGTGTTTTCTCCGTCTACATACACAACATCCAAACTGGATGCTATAGACCAAGTCGTAATTTTAGTCATTTCTGTCCTCCCAAAAACCAAAGTGCGAAGGTCGCTCTAGAATATAATTCTCTTCCAGAGAGTTCGAACGCCTCTCCGAACAGATAATACCTTCGCAGAACTTCATCGCGCCATGCATCAGAAGAGCCGAAGAATCTCGTTTTAAGAAATTCCCCGACCCAATTCTCGAATGTCGTTTTAATCATTCTGTGACAACCTCTTTTCAAGCTCGTTAATCCAAGTGAAGAAGTAGATCTGCGTCAGAAGTTTCCACTCTTCGATCTTGTTGCGCTCGCCCCATTCGAAGTAGATGTCCATTATCTGCCGAACATCTGCTTCAGATAGTTTAGGAAATGCACCCTTAAAATATAAAAGCTGTCTCTGAACAAATTCTTCTCTAGTCATTCGGCCCGATCCTCGCCTGATCTCGATAATACGGGAGCACTTCAACCTCATACTGAAGTACCAGAACCGGCTGTTCATGCTCGTTTACACATGCCGTGAACGAAATATCAACGATTCCTTTTCTCCGATTCTCAGAAGTCCAGCCGAGTATTTCTCCCATCTTGATCTCCGGGATGTTCAATCGGTCGTAGAGCTCATTCAATGTCACGTAGTCATCGCACTGACACTGATACGAGATCTCATTGAATGCCCGTTTGACTGCCTCCGGGCTGGATGTAAAATATCTTCCCGTCCATCGGTCGAGGCACAACGTGTCCCCGTTCCCAGTTACGTAAATGGGCGTTCCATCGGCACTTGTAGCCTTCAGACGGTCTTTCGAGATCTCATTCATAACCTTCTGGTCCTTCTGTTCGCCACGATCACCAAGAAGCCCCTCTTTAACTTTCTCCCGATAGGCATCAAGTGTGCTCTGCGTCGCCGTACACACCGCAGACAGCGCCGCAATACGCTGAGACGAGATGCTGGTCGACCCGATTACCGCAGCAGAAGATGCTACACCAAGGAGGACAGGACCGGCTACATTTTTACAAATATCAACGACTAAATCTTTTTTTGCTTCTTTCTGGTCATAATACTCTGGCTTTTCTCCAGTCTCATACTTGTAATTTCCGATTGCCTTGTCGATTTTCGGCGCACTTTTATAAGTCCACCACATTGCCCCCCAGAATCCTGCAACGCCCATGCCGGCAAGGATCTGAGGCCTCTCTTCCGCTTCGAACACTCTGGCCGCTCGATACAGCCTTTTTACGTCCAG